>WRFX01000158.1 GCA_009787445.1 Chitinivibrionia bacterium
GGGGCAATTATATTGGACGTATTATATATTCTTACTTTAAGAAGATACAATACAAAAACGCATACAAAATTAAAATTTTTTTGCATATTTGAAATTTTGTCAAGAATAGCGTTTTTTATTTTCATTGCGTCTCGCCCGTTTTTTTATTGTTTTTGGTCAATTTTCGGGAATAATATAATATTTTTTTCTATAAAAATGCGGTTTTTTTAAATTTTTTTATAATTATTGTTTCTTATTGAGCGATTCAAAGTATCAAATAGACAAATATTTTGCGGATTTTCTTGTTTTATTGCGCGGCAAATATTATATTTGCGGGCAATTAAAATGCTAAAAAGAACATTTTTTAATATTAAAAGGAGCGGTCGATATGAAAAAAGCGTTTATTCTTTATTTGTTTATAGTTTGTTTGTCGCCTATCACGTCGTATGGGCAAAAAGTGGAATTTGTAAAGGAATACAAATATACAGCAAGCAACGACGACAGTCGAAATTCGGCAAAAGCAAAGGCGATGGAAGAAGCGCAATCGGCGCTGTTGCAGGAATTGGGCGTACTCGTAGAAACGCGGCAAAAAATGACGACAACTTCGTCGGGCGTCGGCGTCGAGCAGGATTTTGTTGAAGAGTTGAAGACATATAATATGGGAAAAGTAAAAACTACCGTCGTTAAGGGAACGGAAAATTTTGCTCCCAATTCTAACGGCGATATGGTGTGGTCGGGAACTTTTAATATGGTTGTCGATACCGCCGATTTATACAAACATTTGGACAATATTCTGAAGCAAAACGAAGAAGAACGTCTTAATGAATCGCAAAAGAAAAAGAATTTGGAAAAATTAAAGGAAGAAATTGAAGAATTGAAAGAGTTGGTAGAAACCGCCAAAGAAAAAGAAAACGAGGTTTTTGTTTCTTTGATAACCGCGGAAAAAGCGCTTTTGGAATTGAAAGAACAAAAAGACATTGCCCAGCGACAATACGACGAAACGCTTGAAGCGCCAAACGCGAATACTCCCGAAGGAGCGGAAAATACCGAAAACGCGATGAATTTTCTTACGGAAATTACGGACAATTATAACGCGCACGAAGCGGAATATAGAAATATTGAAAATTCGATTCCCACAGCGCGAGACGAGGTAAACGCGGCGCAGAATAATTTATACGAAGCCGAACTATTACTCGCGAAAGAAACGGGAGCGGCAAAACCCAAAAAGCCGAAAACCGTATCTTTAACCGCGACTCCAAAAGCGTCGAGTACAACTCCAAAAACGTCTTTTGCGCAAACCGAACAAGCGAAAAAAACGCCTGCGCAAACGACTACAAAAACCGAACAATCTACGCCAAAACCGCAGACAAACGCTAACGAAACTTGTAAAAATTGCGATAAATCCGAAAAAGACGATAAACAAATTGAGCGGCAGCGTCTTGACGCAGATTTTAACGCGGCAAAAGGCGGCTGGCAAAGTCAAAGCGAAACAAAAAAAGATAAAAAAGGCAAAAATAAAAAATAAAAACGCAAGAAAATTAGAAAAAGGATAAAAAAATTGGAGCAAAAAACCGACGTTCAAAAAATAATTTTATTTGTATTTATCACCGTATCTTTGGCGGCGTTTGATTTTACGACGAAGCAAATAATCGTTTCTACGATGAAAACTGGCGACGTGCTTTGGCTTTTTGAAAACGTTTTCGGGCTTTATTTGCTCTATAATACGGGAGCGCTTTTCAGTTTTAATCCGTCGCAATACGTCCCGTTTGTTACAAACGCGCATTTATTTTTGACATTTACGGTTTTGGCTTTGTTTTTAATGTCGTTTTTTATGCTGAAATTGGATTTGGCAAAACAAAAACTGCTTTTTTGCGCGCTTACCTTCATAAGCGCGGGAGCGATAGGCAACGGACTCGACAGAATAATTCGTCCAAATAGCGCGGTCGTCGATTTTTTTTTGGTAGATTTAGGATTTCGTTTGGGACCTATTCCTTTTGACCCTTGGCCTATTTTTAATTTTGCCGACGTTTTTGTAAATATTGGAATCGGCTTGTTTATTTTGGATAGTATTTTGAACGGAAAAAAGGAAATCGTCTTAAAAAATGATTGAAAAAATATCTTTTGAATTTGCGGGTGAACGTCTTGATTTATTTGTCTGGAAATTTTTTGAAAACCTTTCGAGAAACAAAATTCAGGAATCGATTCAAAGAGGGCACGTCCTTGTAAACGAAAAAAGAGAGAAAAAAAGTTATTTGCTTCGCGAAAACGACGAAATATCCATAAACGAAGAAAAAGTTCTTGAAGAAAATTCCCGAAATTTGACGGTTATTCCGCAGGAAATTCCATTGGATATTATCTGGGAAGACGAAAATTACATCGCGATAAATAAGCCCGCGCATTTGACCGTTCATCCTGCGATTTGGCAAAAAAGCGGCACGCTTTTGAACGGACTTTATTTTTACGCCGATTGCTCTGTCGAAAAATTTACGCCGAAACTTGTTCATCGTTTAGACAAAGACACAAGCGGAATTATCGTCGCCGCGAAAAGCGATAACGCGCACGAAAAATTAGCCGAAAAATTTGCGAATCGTGAAATTTACAAAAAATATTTCGGAATTTGCACGGGAAAATTCCCGAACGAAATGAGCGGAGTAATGGAATTTCCTATCGGGCGGGACAAAAAAGACCCGTTAAAAAGAGCGGTAAATTTTGAAAACGGCAGAGAAGCGCGCACGGATTATGAAATTATAAATTATGAAAGCGGAATTTATTTTACTTCTTTTCGGCTTCACAGCGGGAGAACGCACCAAATACGAGTTCATTGCTCGCACTGCGGATTTCCGATAATTTGCGACGAAATGTACGGCGGAAACAAAGAAAAAATTAAATTTTTACAACAAGAAAACCGTCCGTTTGCGTTAAAAATTTACGATTGTTTTTCGCGACAGGCGTTACACGCAAGACGCTTGGCGTTTGAACACCCATTTACAAAAGAAGAAATTTCGCTTACCGCTCCTTTTCCCGCCGATTTTGAAAAGGCAATCGAAATTATTGGCGTCTCGAAAGATTTTTTATGAAAAAAATACTTTTCCTTTTTTTTCTTACTATAATAATTATGTTTTTTTCGCTTTTTTGCGGCGGTTATCAAATATCGTTTTCGGATTTTTTGGCGGGAAAAATGTCGCAAACCGATTTGGCTGTTTTTTGGAATTTTCGTTTTTACAGGATTTTGAGCGCGGCTTTGGTTGGCGCAATTTTGGCTATGTCGGGGCTTACTCTTCAATCGCTTTTCGCAAACCCGCTTGTTGAGCCGTACACTTTGGGTATTTCGGGCGGCGCGAATTTGGGAGTTACGATTGCGGCGGTTGTTTTCGGCGGCGTATCGGTCGTAATTTTTGGAATATTCGGCGCGTTTTGCGTTTCGGCGCTTCTTTTGTTTTCGGCGTTTTTGCCTAACCAGTCGTCAAACAGAATTTTACTCACGGGTATTACGATAAGTTATATTTCGGCGGGAATTTCTATGCTTTTTCTTTCGTTTGCGACCTCGCAAGATATACAACAGGTTATCCGCTGGGGACTTGGAAGCGTAGAAAACGCCGATAGGCAAAAAGTACTTTTTTTGACGACTATTTTTGCGCTTTCTTTTATAGTTTTATCTTCAAAAACAATGATAATGAACGTTTTGCAATTCGGCGAAGACGACGCGAAAAATCTTGGAATTTCGGTAAAAAAGGAGCGAATATTTTTGCTTGTAATCGCCTCCGTTTTGACGGCAAGCGCGGTATCTCTTTGCGGCTCAATCGGTTTTGTGGGACTTCTTTCGCCGCATATCGCAAGAAAAATTTTCGGCGAAGACAATAGAATTTTGCTTTTTGCGGCGACAATAACGGGCGCGCTTTTGCTTTCGATAGCCGATTTGCTTGCGCGAACGCTTTTTATTCCGCGAGAACTTCCAGCAGGCGTAATTACGGGAGTTTTGGGCGGAATATTGTTTATATATTTGCTTAACAAGGGAGAGTCGAAATGCTGAAAATAGACAATATGTTATATGTTTATCCAAATAGCGAAAAAGGAATTTTTGGCATATCTTTCAGTTTGCGGGAAGGGGAAATTCTTGCCGTAGTAGGAAATAACGGCAGCGGAAAAACCACGCTTCTTAATCGACTTTATGCGAAATTCGGCGAAACGTCCGCGTTTGTTCCGCAGTTTTTTAATATTTCGCCGATAAGCGTAAGGGATTTTGTGGGACTCGGATTTGTGCGGCAATTCAAGAAATTTCAATTAACGCATAACAAGGAGCAAAAAGCGCGGATTGAAGAAATTCTTGAAATTGCGGGATTATCCAAAATATCCGACGGTTTAATGAACAAAATTTCGGGCGGAGAGCGGCAAATCGCAAAAATAGCGCAGTCGCTTGTAATAAAACCAAAAATCTTGCTTTTAGACGAGCCGATTTCGCATTTGGATTTGTCTAATTCGATGAAAGTTCTGTCGCTTATAAAGGAAATTTGCCGAAAAGAAAACGCCTGCGCAATTATCGTTCTTCACGATATTTATAGCGTTAGAAAGTTTGCCGATTTTGTGCTTATGCTGAAAAACGGAAAACAGTTCGGATTTTGCAAAGTTGCCGATTTCTCCGATGAAAAAGTTTCACAATTATTTTCGTTTAAATTTGGATAGTAGTTTTCAATTTTTTTCTCCTAATATCCAAATTTTTGCCGCGCAAAACTTATTTACTAACCCAAACGTTCGTTATTTCCCCGAATACTATTTTATGATAATCGTTCGTTTCGCCGTAAGCGTTTACGATAAACGTTTTACTCTCGTCGGTGTAGAAATCGTCGGGCGAAACGGTAGTAATCTGAACCAAACTGCATTCTATTATAAGTTTTGCCTCTTTGAAAGCGATATTCCCGTCGGGCGTTTCTACGGCGGAAAGTTGTGTATTTTTCATCTTCTCATCGCCGTCGCGACCGGATTTCTGCCCGAACGCCATAACGTCGTTTTTGTATTCGTCGTCGAAAAACGTAAAAGTGTAGCGTTTTTCTTTACGCATAAGTTCAAGTGTATAGCGATTTGAGCGTAGCATCAAAAAAGTAGTCGGCTTGCTAAACATAACTCCCCAGCCGCCCCAGCCGGCAACCATAGAATTATAATGCGACGTATCGCCCGCCGTAATCACGGCGAAGTCCTTGCTAATTAACGTAAAAACGTCTTGCGGTATGTCTTTTGCGTCAATAGTTTTAAAAAGTTCTTCAAAAGAACGCGCTTTAATTTCCTCGCGGCTTAAAGTCGTAACCTCAGCGATGCTCGCCGTCTGCTTGTTTTCTTCGTCGTTTACGTTAAAAAAACCGGTAACCGCCGTAATGGCGATAACGCACACTACGGCGCATATCAACGCGGCGGATACCGCTTTAACTGTGTTTTTCATAATCTTTGCCTTTCTTTAATTTATGTTTTTAGGTTTTATTTCGGTAATAAAATACTAATTGCCGCAACAAAAAATAAAAAATATTCGTATAAATCAATACGTTCGCTGTGCCACAAAATTAAAAAAATTTTACAAAAGTACAAAAATTTCCCCAACTTATTCAAAAACAAATATTATATTCTTCCCGAAAATTGCCCAAAAAACGCGGCAAAAACAGAATGAAAGGAAAATACGGTATGAAAAACAAAATTTTAAAAATGCAAAATAATTTCGCTATTTTGGTACGTACCGTATTATATTTTATTCTTATGAATAATAAGGTACGAGGAGACGGTACCCCC
>WRFX01000159.1 GCA_009787445.1 Chitinivibrionia bacterium
TTTTCGGCATAATCTTTGGAAATTCCGCTGTTTCCAATCATAGTATAAGTCATCAAAACCACTTTATTTTTGTTGGAATCGTCGGTCAAAATTTCCTGATAGCCGACCATATCCGTATTAAAAATCACTTCGCCGAACGCTTCTCCGTCGGCGCCAAACGATTTTCCTTCAAAAACTTTTCCGTCTTCAAGCACTACAAACGCTTTCATAAAATTCTCCTTTTTTTGTCTTAACGACAGTGAAAATACTATTTGCAAAAATGAAATAGAAAAAAACAAACCGATGAAACGCGTTTTTTTTTGCCATTATAACCTATTAGAAATATTCTCAAAAATTTCTTTTAATAAATTCGCCGCTTCCAAAACGACAAAATTTTACTTTTTCTATATTTATTATTACACATTATACTTAACAAATAAATTATTTTTGAATGTTTGGTAAAAAAAATTTTTAATAACGAAAATTAGTAAAAAATGGTCGAAACGCATTTTAAATTTTTCAAGCGACAACCGTCGTTTCTATATAAAAACGAACCGGAAATTATTTTCGATTGTCCGCCGAGAATTTCGTCAAAAAAGCACGAAATTCCGCTGTATCTTTTTATAAAGGATTTTGAAATTTACGATTTTTTTGCCGAATCCGTTGAAATTCAAATCGTTTGCAAAGGAAAAATTATCGCCGAACATTCTTTTTGCGAAATTGAAAAATATAAAATTCACGAAAAATACGATTTGCAAGGATTTCGTTTTATAATTCCAAAACCCGATTTATGCGGCAAAAATCTGTTTGTTTATCCGAAATTAAAATATAAAATCGACAAAAAAGAAAAAATTGCGGCTGTCGATAACATAAACACGACTGCTAAACTTCCGTTTTCGGTGTTTATCGCAGAAGAAAATTACCCAAACGACGCGCAAAAAACCGCGAAGTTTTACGATTTGCACTGCCATTCGTCTCACACAAACGACCACATAGAGTTTGGCGCACCCGTAGAATTTATTGCCGATTGCGCCGATTTTTGCGGACTTGACGGCGTGGCAATTACCGACCATTCTTACGATATTTGCTGTAATCCGCAGAATTATCTTGAAAAAGACGAAAATTTTACGCATTGGCAAGATTTACGCGACGAATGCGAGCAAAAATACGCGGTAGAAACGCATTTGGGCGAAGAAATTTCGGTTATGCGAAACGGCGGAAAAGCGGTTCATTTGGGAGCGCTCGGAAACAAAAATTTTGTTATCGGAAGCGCCGACGGAGCAAGAAAAAACTACAAGCGTAAATTAGAGCCGAGCATAAACGAAGCAATAAAATCGGTTATTGACGACGGTGGAACGGTATTTGCCGCTCATCCGGGCGAAATTCCAAACTTTTTTCATCGTTTATTTTTGCGTCGAGATTTTTGGCGATTTTGCGATTTCAAAAATTTAGAAATTTCAACAATTCAAGCGGTAAACGGAAATTTTGATAAAACTTGGCGAAAAGCAAGAAATTTGTGGATAAAATTACTACTCTCGGGCAAAAAAATTTCGCTTATCGCGGGCAACGATTCGCACGGCGATTTTAATCGTTATCGGGCGACGGGCATTCCTTTTCTTTTGGTTTCGGAAAATTTTGAGCGGCATTTCGGCAAAGCGAGAACGGGAATTTATAGTAAAAATCTTATCGACGCGATAAAAAACGGACAAACTTTTATCACTTCGGGAGCGTTTGTCGATATTCAAATCGATGAAAAATCCGTAATTTCTAACACTGCGATTTCTTTTGAAAAACTGCCGAAAGTTGTTATAAAAAGTAGCGAAGAATTTGGAAAGATAAAGAAAATATGGTTATTTTTGGGCTACCGAAAACTACAAAAAGAAAATTGCGTTTTTGTAAATTTGTCCGAAGAAAAATATTTTTATTCGCAAGAAATTTCGCAAAATTTGTTTGATAATTGCGATTATTTGCGAGTAGAAACGGTTTGCGAAAACGAAAACGGAACGCTTTCTTTTGCGGCTACCAGCGCGGTTTTTAAGCGTTAATTAAAAATCCGCCAAATGTTTGTTTTTGCTTTTTACTTCGTTTTTAACTTTGTCGTGTTGCGCGTTGGTTTTTGAAAAAATATGCTCGCCTGAGCCGTCCCATTTCGCCATAAAAAACAAATAATCGGTGTCTTCGGGATTCATTGCGGCATTTAGCGAAAATTTTCCCGGCGAACAAATCGGACCGGGAGTAAGCCCCGTAAATTTGCGCGTGTTATACGGCGAATCGCTGTTTAATTCCGATTTTCTTATTGGTCTGGTAAAATTTTTCACCGCAAAACGAACCGTCGCGTCCGCGCCTATCGGCATTTTTTGTTCTATGCGATTATAAAAAACTCCCGAAACAAGCGGCTTTTCGGCGGCGGCTTTCGTTTCTTTTTCTATTATCGACGCCAAAATTACGACCTGTTCATCGTCTAATTTTTCACTTCTTTGCGAGCGCGGAATTTGCGAAAAAACCTGCTTGTGAGTCGCGATAAGCCGCAAAATAACGTCTTCTATTTTTACGCCTTTCGCAAATCTGTACGTTTCGGGATACAAATAACCTTCGAGCGTTTTTTTTTCGCCGACTTCGCATTTTTTTATAAATTCTTCGTCTTCGCAAAGAGCCACAAACGCTGCGCTGTCTGCGTTTTCAAACGTTTTTGCGACAATCGACGCGGTTTCCCAAACGGTTAATCCTTCGGGAATCGTAACGGAAATCTCTTCCGCGATGGAATTTTTGCGCAACGCTTCAATGCTTCTAAAAACGCCCGAATTTTTGTACAAAACAAATTTTCCCGCCTGAACCGAATAATCCTTTTCAAAAAGACGAACGGTATAATAAAAAATATTTGCGTTGTTTATAATTTTGTTGTCTTCGAGGATTTTTCCGACGGATTTTATAGATGCGCCCGCAGGAATTTCGATTAACATTTTATCCGAAATTTTATCTTCGGGCGAATAAAACGCATACCGCAAAAAACCGACGATTGCAAAGGCGAACAACAACAAAAATACGGCGAACAAAACGGCTATTTTCCGTAACATTTCAACATCCTTGAAAAAAGAAGCATCGCATAAAAAACATATCCGATTCCCGCGAGAAGACAAAGCGTTCCCGCAAGCCAAATTCTAAACACAATGCGTATCCAATTTCGTAATAAGTTCGTTGGATTCGGGTTTTGTTACCCAATCGCCCGCGCCGACGCTTTTACATTTGGCTATCATTTGCTCGGTTATCAAACTCGAAAACATAATTATGTATATTTTTTGCAAATTGAGTTCCTTTTTGACTTTGTTGCAAAGCGCCAAGCCGTCCATTCGCGGCATTTCAATATCGGAAATAAGCACAATCGGTTTTTCGTAGTTCATATATTGGTCGCGATTTTGTACAATATGCTCGTAAGCGTATTGCCCGTCCACAAAGAAAGTCAGGTCTTCAAATCCCGCGCCTTTCAGACATTTAATTATAGAATTTCTAATTAAACCCGAATCTTCGGCAAACAGCAAATGTATGCTCTTGCGGTCGACTTCTTTCGCTTTTTCTATAATTTCTTTTCGGACTTCCTGAATTATCGTTTCGGGGAATAAGGTCGCCAAAATCTGTTCCAAATCCAAAACCAAAACTTCGTCGCCGTTCAACGAAACCGAACCGATAATAAACGTGCCTTCGACCTGAATTATAGAAGAAATGGGCATAAATTGAGTCCACGAAATTCTATAAATTCTTTTAACGCTATCGACTCTGAAACTGTTTACGCGGTTGTTAAACTCAGTAACGATAACGATTTGATTTCTGTCTTTGTCTTCGCCTTCCACTTTTGGAATGCTCAACACTATCGCCATATCGACTAACGGAATGGTCGTTTCGCGCAGTTGCAAAACTCCCATAATGCAACTCGGATAGTCGGGAAGCGGCGACACTGCCGCCGGATTGAATTTTTGAATCGATTTCACTTTTGCCACGTTGATTCCGAACAACTGTCCTTCTACCGTAACCACCAAGAGTTCCATTTCATTGGTGCCGCTTTCCAGAAGAATACCGTCTTTTTTATCCATAAAGAATCTCCCTTGAATTTTTATTTTAATTACCGCTTTGGGAATAAAATACTTTATTTTTTAGACAAAAACGGTTTTTTTATAAAAAAAATTAAAAATTCTTATTTTTTCTATTTTTTTTTCTTTGTGAAAAATTATATATAGTTCAAAAAAAATATAATTTTTATTAAAAATTAGGGATAAAGCCGATTTTTCAAAACGTAGAACATTTACAAATGTTTATTCAGTGACCGGACGCGGTCGTCGATAATTTTCACAACAGAAAAATAATAAAGGAACTGCGCAAACAATTAGAAGAGCAAAACGATACTACAAAAGAAAGAAACCTGATTTAATTTTTTCATTGATTTATAACGTTTTATACAGGCGGTATGCCTCTTTTATCATATCGGCGTCATTGTATTTAGGTATCCACCCCAAATCCTTTTCGGTTTCTGAAACGTCAAGTATATATTCCTCATCGGCAATCATAAATTGCTCTTTGTACATAATGGTAACCCCAATGGAGTCAAAAATTTGCAATATGAATTTTACTAATTTTCCCGGCGTCGAAATTATTATTGACTTTGAATTAGCCGAAGCAATAACCGATGACAGCAATTCCTTGACGTTTGGCGAATGCTTTGAACCGAGATTATATTCTCTGTTCGGTAAATTATGATTTAACGCGCAAATTATCGCCGAGACGCAATCGAATACGGAAACCATTTGATAATGGTTTTTTCCGTTTCCAATTGTCGGAACAGGCAAACCCATATCAATCAGTTTGAACAATTTAACAAGAATACCCAAACGTCCCGGACCCGTTATCATTCTTGGGCGCATAATAGTTATATTCATCCCTTTTTCACGATATTTTTTGCAAATTTCTTCCGCCGACTTTTTGCTTTGACCGTAAGGACCAAACGGATTTTGCGGGTGATTGATATCAACGGGCAAGTAAAGCGGTTTGCCATAAATCATATCGGTAGTAAACGTCAAAAAATTTCGGCAACCCTTTTCGTAAATTACGGATAAAATATTCTCTGTTCCCAGAGTGTTTACGCTGAAAAAATATTTATTTCTATTGCGCGGAACTTTTGTATGATATTGATTTGCGGCTAAATTTATAACAATATCTTCGCTCAATATAGGTAATTTTTGAATATTATCAATATTGCGAATATCAGTTTGGTAATACTTGCAGGCAATATCTATCGCGTCGTTTAATTTTTCTTGTAAATCGCAAACGACAACCTCTTTACCCAATGTTAAAAGTTCATTAACTAAATATCGACCGACAAATCCGTTTCCGCCAAAAATGTAATATTTCAATTTTTAACTCCTTGAAATTAAATATACGCCCGCGCAAAGGTTCAATCCTAGTTAAGCATAAATTATTTTATGTTAATTTTAGGAGGGCAGTGTGGAAAACAAGTATATAATTCATTCCCGAATTTCTGAGAAGAAA
>WRFX01000160.1 GCA_009787445.1 Chitinivibrionia bacterium
GCACAGCACAGCACAGCACAGCACAGCACAGCACAGCACAGCACAGCACAGCACAGCACAGCACAGCACAGCATTTGTTTCATATAGTACGCCGCAAAAAATTTCTCAATTTTTTTCAAAGACGGTTTATATGAAGAATATTTTGTTCTTCACCTTTGCAATTTTCGCGATAATAATTTTATCGCCGCAAATATCATACGGTCAAAAAGCCGCTCCGCAGTGGATAAACGAAGCGCAACGTTCAACAAATTATCCGTCGAGCAGATATTATATTGGATTTTCGCAGGACGTTGTAAAGTCAAAATCAAACGCGGACGTTTCGCTTGCGCTTAAATCTCTTGAACGCGACGCGCAAAGCAAAATGGCGGAAAGTATTATTGCAAACGTAGAAAGCAGAAGCGTTATGACCGCAAGCGACAACGCAAAAAACGATTCTTACAAACAAACCGTTCAGGTTTCCACCGCCGCCGATTTGGTCAAAACCGAAATTTTTTCTTATCACGATATAAAAACAAACAAAATTTACGCGCTTGCGGCTGTCAAAAAGTCGGATTTGGCGGATTATTACGTCGCGAGAATAGAATTTTTTCTCGATGAAATGCGGCGCGGAATTGCTCTTTCCAAACAATTATTCGAACTCGACAAAAGAAAAGAATCGCTGGAAAAATTAGAAGACAGCGAAAATTATATCGATTCTACCGCTTCGTATAGAATGTTGTTAATAACAGTCGATACTCAAAACGGACTTAAACGCTCGCAAGGCGAACGGGCAAACGAATTGCTTAAAGAAATAGCGGTAATTCGGGCGGAAATTCAGGCGCAGGACGTAAAAATAGTGTTTGTTACAGGCGCGGAAATCATACAAGATAATATTTCTTCGGATATTATAATATCCGGATTGCAAACGCTCATTTCGGACAATAACATTACAATAACGGAAAACGAAAAAGAAGCGAGTTTTGTTTTGAAAATAGAAGGTAAAATTTGTAATTGGCGGGAAGACGGTTATTTTCATTACGCAAACGCTTGCGTTAAAGCGGCTTTAATAAACGTTAAAACGGGAAAAAACGAGGTTTTAATTACGGTAAACGGGAAAAAAGAAGGCGGATTAACCGCGCAAGCCGCAGGAGAATTGGCGTTTAAGTCGGTAGTTTCGGAAGTTTGGGCGAAAATTAAAGATAAAATGTTGGAAGATTAACAATAAATAAAGGGTAGTGAAATGGTAAAAATTAGAATTTTTACAAAAACAATTATCGCGGCGTTGTGCGTATTTTGCGGTTCGGCGTTCGCGCAGGAAAATAAATATTGGACGGGAGACGGCGGAAAGGGAATCAGATTGATGGTTCGCGAGCCGAAAGGCAATAATATTCCCGAAAACGACCAATGGATTTTTTCGGTGGTTCAAGGGGTAATTTCGTCGAATTTCGGCAAATTCTCGGATATAACCGTCCTTGACCGTCAAAAAATTGAAACGATTATGGAAGAACAAAAAGAAGCGATGTCTGCGCGTTATGCCGACGAAACTCGTATTCGGCTCGGCGAACTTACCGGCGCAAGTCATATACTCAGCGGAAACGTAACCAAAACTCCAAACGCATTTATGCTTGAACTTTCCGTAACGGATTTGCAAAGCGGCGAGCAAAAGGCGTCGTATTCACAGTCGGTATCTTCCGCCGCGTTTGAAAATCATTCGGCAATGGGAGAAGCGGCGGCGGATTTGCTTAAACAGTTAGGCGTTAACTTAACAGGCGCGGCTTTGGACGAACTTAAACAGGCGGCGAACGTAACGGGAATACAGGCGCAAGAAGCGCTTGCGAGAGGTATCGTAGCCAAAAGGCAAGGCACGGAAGTCGCGGCTTTGACTTACTTTTATCAGGCGGCGGCGCTCGACCCGTCTTTGCTTGAAGCGGCAAATCGTTCTTCGGTAATGGCGGTAAATATTTCAAGCGGAAATATAGGCGACGATACGCGAAACAAAATATTATGGCGACGGGATTGGGTTGCGCGGCTGACGGAAGCGGAGCAGTTTTTCGATAATTTGTTCAAAACAAATTCTTTGCCTTATACGCTATTTTACGCGGAAAAAATTATTTCGGGCGACATCGATTACAAAACCGAAACGCAAACGTTAAGCATAAATACGAATTTGCGCGCGCTTTCGGAAACTCGAAACTGGCTTGCTTCGGTAGAAAAATCCTTGCAGGCGGTATACGACGGGCTTGATTCTACAAAAATGAAATCGGAATGGGGATTGCAAAGCTGGCCCTGGACTGGAGTAACCGATTTGCGACCTTTTAGAAGTAAAAGAAATGCTTTTTCCATTGTCGCCGAATTGGTGAACAGTCGCGGTATTGTAATCGGCAGAGCAAATTTTGAGTCAAGCGGAGAGTGGTCGTTTAACGGATATGGTCGCCCCAAAATTTCTATTTCCGACGACGATAGAAAACAAATTAAATTTACAAAAGTCAGGGCGGACGATATTACCGACAATATTACCATAAGAATAGCGAGCGTAAACGATATTGACGCCCGCATTGCCGCCAGAAACGGCGTTTTGCAGTTAAAATCGGTGTCGGAAGAAATGTGGGATAATTATGTTCTTTTCAAAAGAGGAGGATTGTCAAACAGTATTTACGGATATAACGGCAGCGGCGGATACCTCTTAATTCCCGACGCTATTTGGGGAGAATCTGTTACGTCTATTGGAGAAAATGTGTTTTCTTATAAACAACTCACAGGCGTAACGATTCCCGGCAGCGTTAATTACATCGGAAAAAATGCGTTTTCGAGCAATCAAATCGCAGACGTAGTTATTCTTTCAGATAATATTACCATTGAAAACGGCGCGTTTTCCAGTAATAAAGTTAGCAAGATAACTATCGCTAAAAACATTAGAGGCGAAAATGTTATCGTACATAAAAACGCTTTCGGTGAAAAACTTTGGACGAATACTTTTTACGCGAGTAACTATAAAAGAGTTAATTTCACGATAAATTATGAGAACCCCGATTTTTTTCATCTAACAGCAGGCGAGTACAGTTATTTGGAGAAAAATACTCTTTGGTATTTTAGTCCATATTTAACGAAAGAAGAAGAAGCAAAGAAAGCGCAAGAAGATAAAATAGAGGCGGAAAACGCTAGAATAGAGGCAGAAAAAAGAGCGGAAGAAAATAAGAAGAAAGCGGAGGAGACGGCAAAAGCGTATAGAAAGATGTATGAGGAATCTTGGGACGCTTCAATAGCATTTTCCGTCGGTACGACAATTTTGAATAATACCATCGATACTTTATATAGACCGTTTGGCTTTACTTCTTCTGTCAACTTGGAATTTTTTAAGGGGAAAACCGATTTTATTCGTATCGGATTAAATTTAGATATGGGCGGCGTTCCCCGCAAATGGGACGTGATTAAAGAAGAATATCCCGATTGCAAATTCATTGAACAATCGCAAGGAACGGAAGGAACAATACCTAGAAAATATTGGGGTAGGGTGGATTGGACGTTAAATACTTTCATAAGGTTATATCCTGCGGATGGTTGGTTCTTATCCGGCGGAGCCGGTTTTGGTTGGTACGGCGGATATGATGCGGAAATGGAAACATTGAGCGGCGATACTACGACGGTAAGCGTAAATAAATCTCCCACCCAATTAGTATTTCCTGTCGGGACGGGATTTGTATTCACTCCTCGCCACGAGTCTGTCAGTCCGTTTCTTGAAATTCTATATAACATAGTGCCTGTTGGAAACCGTACCGCGGGATATTTGTCCGTTAATATCGGAATAAAGTCAACTAATCCGTCAAAATATTATGGCAGGTGAAAATAAGATAAATTTTAGTTGGTTTATCCAAACGTTATTTTTGCGTTGTGAGGGGACGTATCTTTCGGGGTACGTCTTTTTTTGAATTAAAAGTCATATTTTATACGGTTTCAAGTCGTTTAATATTCGTTAAACCGAGTTGTTTAATCGTTTCGTCCGTATGCGTTCGATAATATTCCATTCTCTCTTGAGTCGTAGCGTCCTTAAAACGTTCGTAATTCCAATAACGAATCTTATGAATATCGTCAATAGTAAAATTTTCGCTCAATTTCGGTTCGGGAATATCATAATGTATCATTATTTTCCTCCTTCGATATAAGCATAGTCGGCGTATAAATCGCCATTTCTCCTTTTTATAGATATAATATACTATTTTGTATTTTACAAACGCAAAAAAAAATTGGCTATTTTAGTTCTATAAATATTATATTAAAAAAAACAACTTAAAATAGAAGAAGGCAACCGAAAAATTTCGATTGCCTTTTTGAAGTTCTATATAACATAATGCCGCTTTCAGACCGTACCGCGGGATATTTGTCCGTTAATTTCGAGTTAAAGTCAACTAATTCGTCAAAATATTATGGCAGGTGAAAATAAGATAAATTTAAAATCAACATTTCCAAACAAAAATAAAGAAAATTATCGTTACCCCTTGACATAGTAATTTACAAATAACATATATTATCGGCAGTTTTTACGATAATTATTTTAATTTTCCTTTTAACCCGTGCGGGAAATGGAGGCGTTTTATGTTAGTATTTTATTATCAAACCAAAAAATGGACGGCGATATTCGAACGATGTTGTCGATGTTTCCGTCTATTCATTGATTTTGAGAAAAAAGAAAACAAAAACTATTTAAACCATTTAACAGAAAGAAGGAAAAAATGGCTAAAAACACAATTAAGTTTGAAAAAAGGGCTTTTAACGCAAAACGCCTTGTAATCTCGACCGTTATTGCGGTCTTCGCAGTATTCGCGCTGTTTTCAGTATCGGCGTGCAAGGGTAAAAAAGAAACCGCTAACGAAACAGGCGCGACTAAAATAGTAGTAGCGGACGCGAGAACTACCCACCACTTAAATCTTTACGTCGCAAAAGAACTCGGATTGTTTGACAAATACAATCTCGACGTGGTAATAAACACCGTCAACGATAACGCGGCGGCTCGCGACGCGGCTACTTCCGGCGACGCGGACGTATTTTGGGGATGCCCGACGGTCGCCATATCCGCCATTGCCAACGGCGCTCCGTTAAAAACCATAGCGCAGGTGAAAACTCCCTGCACAAGCGTGCTTGTCGTTCGGGAAAATTCTCCGATAAGCGCTTTGGAGGACTTGAACGGTAAGAACATCGCCGGCATATCGCCGACTTGCGAAGCGGTTATTTCTCTGACCGTAGCCGCCAAGAAAGCGGGCGCGGAGTTTAATCTTCAACGTCTGGCGGGCGGTCCGGCTATCGCCGCGCTTGAAAGCGAATCTGTGGACGGCTCAATATTGGAAGAACCGCATACCAGCATCGCCGAACTTTCAGGACATAAAGTACTTTTCAGAGACGTATCCGAGAATATACCTTGCCGCACGATAGCCGTAAGCAACAGATTTCTTGCGGCAAACGTAGAACCGCTTAAAAATTTCATCAAAGCGATTGACGAAGCGAATAAAATAATTCTCGC
>WRFX01000161.1 GCA_009787445.1 Chitinivibrionia bacterium
CCCCCCCCGATTTCCGCTTCCCAAGCGGATTTGGAGCGTTTTTGAGAGTGGCGTTTTTCAGTGTTTTTTCTGCCATTTTGCAACCTTTTCTTTGTCTTAATTTTTTTGCAACCTTTATACAACCTTATGTACAAGCGGTATGAAAATACAATATTGTTTTAGTGAAATGCAAGTAAAAAATAGAAATAATAATTTTTACGGAGAAATTGTAAATGTAATATAGGAATTGTCGAAAAGTTTTGAGATATGAAAAATTTGCGTTTTTTGTGAATTTTTTTGAAAAATTCATTGACTTTTGACGATGGCGAAGAATGGATATATATCAAACAAAAATAAATTTGTCGGTTTTTAATTACAAAGCGTTTTCTTTTTTGGAGAATGCTTTTTTTATTTTCGGTAATTTTTTATTTTCGCCAAATAGTATATTTACCATAACAAACGTAACGAAAGGACAAATTTATGCTTGAAAAAATTGAAAACCTGAAAAGAGAATTTGACGCCGAAATTCAAAACGCAAACGACAAAAACGCCGTTTTGAACATTAAAGCGCGGTATATCGGAAAAACGGGAAAAATTAGCGAAATCTTAAACGAAATAAGAGACGCTTCTATCGAAGTCAAAAAAAGCGTCGGCGCAAAATCCAACGAAATCAAAATCGAAATCGGCGAAAAAATCGACAAAAAAATGCAGCAGATAGAAACCGACGAAATTAACGAAAATCTTGCAAAAAATTGGGTCGACGTTACGCTCACCGACAGCAAAAAGGACTTGGGGCTAAATTGCGCGGGCTATCATCCCGTTAGCATCGTTCAGCGAGAAATTGAAGATATTTTTATTTCTATGGGCTTTGAAATCCTTGACGGACCGCACATAGAAGACGATTATCACAACTTTGAAGCGTTAAATATTCCTTCGACGCATCCCGCGCGCGATATGCAGGACACTTTTTGGTTTTCGGATAAGAAACATCTTTTGCGCACGCATACTTCCACTATTCAGGTGCGCGGAATGGAATCGCATAAACCGCCGTTTAAGTTTGTAGGACCGGGCAAAGTTTTCAGATGCGAGGCGACCGACGCTTCGCACGAAGTCGCGTTTCATCAACTTGAAGGAATGCTTGTTGACGAAAACGTAAGCGTGGCAAATTTAATTTATTTTATGAAAACGCTTTTGTCCGAAATATTCAAAAAAGAAGTCGAAGTTCGTTTGCGACCGGGATTTTTCCCGTTTGTCGAGCCGGGATTTGAATTGGATATTCGATGTCTAAATTGCGGCGGCAAGGGCTGTCCCGTGTGCAAACAATCGGGCTGGTTAGAACTTCTTCCCTGCGGAATGGTGCATCCAAACGTCCTGAAATACGGCAAGATAGATACCGAAAAATACAACGGATTCGCGTTTGGACTCGGACTTGACCGCCTTGTAATGATGCGCTACAAAATAGACGATATTCGTCATATTCACGGCGGGGATTTGCGGTTTGTAAAGCAATTTGCGGAGTTTTAATGAAAGCAATATTTATTGCGATAACGACGTTTATATTCATTTGCGAAGCGCAAGTTTATCGTTCGTATATTTCCGCCGAGCCGATTTCGGTAATTTTGCTAAAAAGAAGCCGAGAAGTGCATAAAACGCACTACGAAAGCGGAGCGTTAAAATCGGAATGCGAATACAACAAAGACCGAGTAGACGGAATTTGCAAGGAATATTACGAAAACGGAATATTAAAATCGCAAATAGAATTTAGAAACGGTCGCGAACACGGAATAGCGAACTTTTATTACGAAACGGGCGTAATACGTATGAAAATGGATTTTAAGCGCGGAAAATTGCAATATATAATAAATTACGACGAGCGCGGAAAGCGTAGAGACGGAGACGGGAAATGAAAGAGGAAACGCTAAAAGCGGAGATAAAAGACAAATTTTTCAGCGAATTTAGATATTTGCCAAATATCGACAACATAGATTTTGTTTTGACGACGAAAGAGCAAAATCTTTTTTTGAACGAATATATTCATTTACTCTGGGCAGAAGCGAAAAAAGAGGTTAGCGATATTTACGCTTCGTTTGCGCAACTCATTATTACAATAGGAAAAGCGAAAACTTTCAACAGGCATCTTCCGCCGAATTTTATATCGGCTTTCGACAACGAAAAAATTGCGTTTTTGCCGTATTACGAAATTCAGGATATTTTTTATATGAACGATTTTAATTGGAACGTCGCTCCGTCGAATTGCGAAACGAAAGAATTTAAATTTGTCTGCGAAAGAATAAAAAACGCGCACAAAGATAAGTTGCTTTTGTATTATTTTGACAAAGACGAAACGCAACTTCGTTTTTTCATAAAAAACAGTATCGAGGCAAACGCGAAAGACATAAGAAAAATTAAAATAGACAAAAATAATTTTGCGATAATTTTTCATCGCTGGCTCGACGAAGTAAAACAATATATAGATTTTGATTGGAAAAAATTTGCGCCGAAAGACATTCTTCCCTGCGATTTTTATCGCGCCGACCTTTTTGTCGACGATAACGACAGCGACAAAATTGAAGATACTACTCCGATTACCGACAAATTATTTATTCTTTTTAAGGATTGTAATTATTGCATTCCGCAAAATAAAGTTGAAAAAATTTTGGGCGAAATGGCGTTTGGAGATTTCGTTATTCGCTTTAAGGAAGGCGGAAGAGAAAAATACGCTCAATTTTGGAAAAAATACAAACGTCCGCCGATAGAAGAATTTCATAAATTTATTATCGACAGGCGCGATTTGCTTGTTCCGCAAGACGTTAGAGAGCATAAAGGAGCGTTTTTTACTCCGAAAATCTGGGTTGAAAAAAGTCAGGAATATTTGGCGAAAGAATTTGGCGTAAATTGGCAGGACGAATATTATATTTGGGATTGCGCCGCAGGAACGGGAAATTTACTCGTCGGATTGCAAAACAAATATAAAATATGGGCTTCGGATTACGATATCGCCAATGTTTCGACGATGCACGAACGAATTGAAAACGGCGCGAATTTACTCGCCGAACATTGTTTTAAGTTTGATTTTTTAAACGACGACGTTAGTAAATTGCCCGCAGGTCTGAAAAATATAATAGAAAATCCGCAGGAACGCAAAAAATTGATAATTTATATAAATCCGCCGTACGCCGAAGCGGCGCAATCGAGAACTATGAGCAGCACGGGAGCGAATAAACCGGGCGTGGCGATTTCGCATAAAATAAATAAAAAATATAAAAACAAAATAGGAAACGCTTCAAACGAACTTTTCGCTTTGTTTTTGGCGCGAATTTACGATGAATTTCACGGTTGCAAAATAGGCGAATTTTCAAAAATGAAAGCGCTTAACGGCGCGAATTTCAGAATATTCAGAGAATATTTTAAGGCGAAATTGAAAAGAGGATTTATTGTTCCGTCTTTCACTTTCGATAACGTTAACGGGAAATTTCCGATAGGTTTCAAAATTTGGGACACTGAAAACGAAGCAAAATTTACGCAAATAGCGCTTGACGTTTATGATAAAAACGCGGAACATATCGGCATTAAAAGATTTCATTCTTACGACAAAAAAAAATACTTGAACGAATGGTATAAAAAATATATTCCGTCAAACAAAGAAGAAGAAATAGTCGTGTTAAATACGTTTGGAAACGATTTTTATCATCAAAATAATATTCATATTTCGACGGACAATAATTTTAATCACACGAGCGTTATAACAAAAGAAATTTTAACGCCGACTTGCGTTTATTTTGCCGTCAGAAAAGCGATGAAATTAACTTGGATTAACGACCGCGACCAGTTTTTGTTTCCTAACGACAAATGGGAAAACGACGTCGAATTTCATAACGACTGCCTGATTTATACGCTGTTTTCAGATAGCAACAACATAAAAAGCGAGTTGGGAAAAAATTATTGGATTCCGTTTTTTGAACAAGAAGTAAACGCAAAAAATAATTTTGAAAGCAATTTTATGGCGAATTTCCTGAAAGATAAAATATTATCCGCGACGGCAAAAAATACTCTTGACTGCGCAAAAGAATTGTGGAAATATTATCATTCAAAACAAAAAGTGAACGTTAATGCGAGTTTTTACGATATTCGCGAATATTTTCAGAAAAGAAACGACAAAACGGGAAAAATGAACAACAAAAGTGAAGACGCGCAATATACCGAATTGCTGGAAAATTTACGCGAAAAAATGAAAATTTTGGCGCAAAAAATAGAACCTAAAATTTATGAGTATGAATTTTTAATGTAAAGGTTGGACTTTTATTATGAAAATTAAAAAAATCGCAATTTATTCGGTCGGACTTTTGGGCGGCAGTATTGGCGCCGCGCTTAAAAAAAGCGGCTTTGACGGCGAAGTAGTCGGTATTTCTACGCAAAAAAATATCGACGACGCAATTTCGGCAAACGCCATTGATTACGGCGCGGATTACGGCGAAACCGAAAAAATTTTGGAAAACGCGGATTTGCTGTTTTTGTGTTCGCCGATTCAAGTTATTATCGAAACGATAAAAAAAATATCAAGGATGAAACTTAATCCTTCGATGATAATTACGGACGTCGGAAGCACAAAAAAAGAAATTTGCAATACGGCAAAAAGTTTTCTGCCAAAAACCGTTAAGTTTATCGGCGGACATCCTATGGCGGGCAGCGAAAAGCAAGGCGCAAAATTCAGCGACCCGTTTTTGTTCCAAAACACCAACTGGATTTTGCATTCCGAAAACCAAAACGACGCAAACGAATTCAGCGTTTTTTTGGAAAAATATCTCGGCTGCAAAACCAAATTTATGGAACCCGCAATTCACGATAAAATTGTCGCCACAATAAGCCACGTTCCGCACATAATCGCCGTCGGGCTTGTAAATACAGCCGAAAAAGCGAACGAAAAAATAAACGGAACGCTTGATTTGGCTGCCGGCGGATTTAAATCGCTAACCAGAATCGCTTCTTCGCCGTATAAAATGTGGCACGATATTTATGAAACGAACAAAGACGCAAACGTCGAAATTTTGGAACTTTTTATTGTCGAAATGCTTGAACTTCGCAAAAATTTAGAGATAGGAACGCTAAAAACCGCGTTTGATAACGCCGCAAAAATTCGCGCTCAATTATCCGAAAATCAAAAAGGTTTTACTCATAATTTATGCCGAATAATCGTTATTGCGGAAGACAGACCGGGATTTTTGGCGAAAATTCTTACAATTTTGGCGCAGGATAATTTAAACGTCAGCGATATTGAACTTTTGAAAGTTCGCGAAGGCGACGCGGGCAGTTTTATGTTTGCTTTTACAAACGAAAACGACGCGAAAAAAGCGGTTTTTCTGCTTCAATCGGCGGGATTTTCGGCAAGAATCGATTAAAACTTAAGGTTCAAGATAAGTTAGGCATAAATTATTTTATGTTAAACTTATGGAGGACAGAATGAAAAACAAGTATATAATTCGTTCTAGGATTTTGGAGTGGAAAT
>WRFX01000162.1 GCA_009787445.1 Chitinivibrionia bacterium
GCCTAAAAAAGGAGAATTTGAATCGACAAACGAGTATAACGAGCGGCTTAACGCCTTTTATGACCGTACCGCTTATTATCTTGAAGAATATGCTTTGAAAGAAACGAAATCAATTCTGGAAATTTTAGTTAAAGACAGTAAATTTATCCTTGACAGTTATAACGCCGACAAAGGTGTTTATGCTGTTTATGCAATTATAGACGGCGGTTGTAGAGATCTTGATATCAATGCTTTCGGTTATGATTTTGATTGTAGTAATAATATTACAATTGTAGGCGATACTGTTAAGAGTACAATTTCCATATCGCCGCAGGAAGCGCAATTATTAAAAACAGGCGGAAGTACTTTCAATATCAGTCCTACGGATATTTATTGGAAAGATTATCTTGTGTATCCCAGCAAAATAACGGTTACAAGCAAAGCGGATACTACAAAGAAATACGTCGTTAATTTCCCGAAACCGACGGGGGCGAGCGATATTTTATTTAAAGGTAGCGAGTTGTGGGCAAATAATCCGAAAGCAAAGAATTTGGTTTATAACTTTAAAGATTTGGCGGCAGAACTTTCAGCAAAACAGGAACAGCAAAGAGCGGAGCAGGAACGAATTGCCGAAGAAAAAAGATTGGAAGAAGAACGAATTGCCGAGGAAAAAAGATTGCAAGAAGAGCAGGAACGAATTGCCGAAAAACAAAGAGCGGAGAAAGAAAGAGCGGAAGAACAAGAACAAAAAAATATGGAAGAATGGGCAAAACGGGTATCAATTTATTCTGCTTTGATATTAAAATTACCGTCAGGCGATATCAGATTTGAAATTGGGAAACCGTTTCCATTTGAAGTTATAGATAAATCTTTTGAAATACAGGGGAAAACGGTCTATTTCACAAAAAGTGGTAAAAGTGTTTATGTTAAGATAAACGATATTTATAATGTTGTCGTCATTTACTTGAAAGCGAAACAAAACATTAGAGAGATTAATTATTTTTGGAGTTATAACGCCCCATTCAGTAGGTTAATCGTTAAAGATTACTTGGGTTATGGAGTTTTTGACTTTGAGTAGTCGGTGAAGCAGGGTTTTGCAGAAAAAACCATAAGGAGAGGGAAGAATAATGAGGGTATATAAACAAAAAAAACAAAGGAGTTTTTATGAAAAAACTTGATTTGAGCAAGTTGTTTTTAGCGGCTGCGATTGCCGCATTGGCGTTTACGGGATGTTTTGACGGTAAAAAGAAAACCGACGAAAGCGGAGCCGTAGTAACGAATAACGAACAGGCGACAGAACAGACAACTGACGAACAAGCGACTGAACAGACAACTAGTCGCGAAAAGTCAACGAATTATGAGCCGCGATTGGTAGGCACGTGGATAAAAGTAAAAAATAATAAGAATGTGGTGTTTAATTCGGATGGAACAGGAACGGGATTTTGGATGAAGAATTGTTATTCCGCTTTTAAATACGGAGCCCTTGACGGTAAGATTGCACTTATTTATACCTATGAAGGTCCTTATTCCTACACCGATAATATAACAATTACAACTGTGCATAATTACTTTATTTCAAAAGACGGCAGAACAATGATTATTGACGGTAACCCCGACTACGATAGTAAAGGCAGCGTTATAGGCGAGGGCGTTTTGCTGAAGAAAACAGAGAAAACAGATTAGTTAAGGTTTTGTCGAATAGCGGTTTTATTGTTGGGGACGTATCTTTCGAGATACGTCCACTTTTTTGTTGTTATTTTTTCATTTCTTCTAATTGTTTTTTCAATTTTTCTATTTCTTTGTCTTTTTCCGTGAGTTTCTTGTCTTTTTCGGAGAGTTCTTTTTTGCTTTCGGAGAGTTCTTTTTTGCTTTCGGAGAGTTCTTTGTCTTTTTCAAAGAGTTTTTTGTCTTTTTCTGCAAGTTTTCTGTCTCTTTCGCCAAACATTCCTTCCATCGCTTCCTGATAATATTCTTCCTTGTCCAACTCTTCCCGCGCTTCTTTATCCGCCGCGACATAATGCAAAACTTTCAAAACGTCTTCCAATTCCTTGTCTTCTTTTAAGGCAAAATCTTTCGTAGTTTTATTATCGCCCACAAAATTCGCCTGCTCAAAAATCGACAGCAATTTCTCCAATTTCGTATTGAAACTTGGCTTTATCCTTAACGTCTGAACAAAATATGCTCTGTGAGTCAAATATTCCACAAAACTGTCGTTCACTTCTAATTTTTTGTTAGTCGTTAAATCCCGACAATCAGGAATAGCGGCAAACGCGGGCGAATCGACCGACAAATTAAATCCTAAAATATATATCGATATTATAGGATATTTCGACCGCTTATATTCTTCTCCCAAATAATTTTTGAAACGATAAATATCGCCAAAATGAAGCGCTTTCTGCATTTCTATTATTACGCGCTTTTTGCCTTCTTCTTTCGTTTCTATCGTCGCGGCGAAATCCATACGAAAAAGAGATATTTCTCTTGTTTCTTTATTCTGCATAGTGCGTTCTTGGACGGTCGGTTCAAGAGAAATTACCTCGCAATCCAAAATTGTGCCGATAAAAAACTTCGCGGCGCGGTCGTTTTCAAGCAAACGCTTGAAAGTTACGTCGTATATCGGATTGGCTATTATCATTTTTTCTCCTTTTATTTTAACCGTAAAAATAATATTTGTTTTTGGAAAAAAGATACCGATTTTACGGATAATTAAATATTATCCCGTTACAAATTATTCCCGTATCCGTCCATTTTTCGCATTCTTACGCTTTTCGGCGTAACCTCGACTATTTCGTCGTCGTTAATCCAGTCGATGCAATCCTCCAAATCCATTGTTCTGTGCGGAGTCAAAATAACCGCGTCGTCGCTGCCTGAAGCCCGCATATTCGTAAGTTTTTTACCTTTCGCAGGATTTACCACAATGTCGTTGTCGCGACAATGCTCGCCGATAATCATTCCCATATAACATTCTACTCCCGGACCGATAAACAAAGTTCCGCGCTCTTGCAGATTTCCAAGCGGATACGCAAGCGAAACGCTGTTGTTTTCCTTAACTATCATCGCGCCTTTGTTGCGGTTTTTAATCTCTCCCGCAAACGGCATATAATCAAGAAAGATATAATTCATAATTCCCATTCCGCGAGTGTCGGTCATAAATTCGCTTCGATAACCCAAAAGCCCGCGCGTAGGGATGCGGTACACAATACGGGTCATTCCTCCGTCGGTCGGCTCCATAGAAGCCATAAGCCCTTTTCGCTCGCCGAGTTTGCTTATTACCGCGCCCTGATACTGCGGGTCGACGTCTATCGTCAACTCTTCCCACGGCTCAAGTTTATGCCCTTTTTCGTCTTCCCTGTAAATTACCTGCGGGCGCGTTACCTGCAATTCGTAACCTTCGCGGCGCATCGTTTCAATCAAAATCGAAAGGTGCAGTTCACCTCTTCCCGACACTTTAAATCCTACGCGGTCGGTCAAATCCTCAACTTTCAAAGCGACGTCGGACAACGTTTCTCTGGCGAGACGCTCCCCTATATGCCGCGAAGTTACAAATTCGCCTTCCTTTCCGGCAAAGGGCGAGTCGTTGGGTATAAAATTCATCGAAATCGTAGGCGGGTCAATCTCTACGGGCGGAAGCGGACGCGGATTCTGCGGGTCGGTATAGGTTACGCCGACGGTTATGTCGTCAAGTCCGGCTACCGCTACGATTTCTCCGCAAATCGCTTCCTGCGTCGGTACTTTTTCGTTCTTTATGAAACGATAAATTTTCGATATTCTCGCCGGCTTTGAGTTTCCTTCGCGGTCTATAACTACAATCGGAGCGTTGATGTTCATCTTGCCCGAAGTGATTTTTCCTATCGCCAAACGTCCAAGAAACGGCGAATAATCAAGGGAACTTACAAGCATTTGAAGCGGCTCGTCGGTAGAACCCTGCGGCATCGGAATTTTTTCTATAATCATATCCAAAAGCGGGCGCATATTCGTCGAGGGGGCGTTACAATCGAGCATTGCGTAGCCGTTTTTAGCGGACGAATAAACGATGGGGAAATCGAGAAGTTCGTTCGGCGCTTCAAGTTTTACGAATAAATCGAAAACCATATCGACGACGTAATCCGGTCTTGCCGCCGGCTTGTCGATTTTGTTTATTACGACGATTATCGGAAGATTGAATTTCAGCGCTTTTTTCAGCACGAAAAATGTTTGAGGCATAGGACCTTCCTGCGCGTCCACCAAAAGCAAAACGCCGTCCGCCATTCGCAATACCCGTTCGACCTGTCCGCCGAAATCCGCGTGTCCGGGCGTGTCGATAATGTTTATGCAGTGGTCGCGGTAATAAAGAGCGCCGTTTTTGGCGGATATGGTTATTCCGCGTTCCTTTTCTATTTCCATCGAGTCCATAAGCCGCTCGGTGCGGACTTCGCGCTCTCCGAACATTCCGCTTTGCTCGAAAAGCGTATCGACAAGCGTGGTTTTGCCGTGGTCAACGTGTGCGATAATTGCGACGTTGCGTAAAAATTTTTGTTCCATTTTCAGTATCCTCTGTGAATTTTTTGTGTGAAAATACTTTTTTCTGCGAATAAATAACGAAATTATATTATTTTACGACAAAATATTAAAAGGAGGCGAATTTTTAATGATAACGATAGTGGATTATAACGCGGGAAATTTGACGTCGGTTTATCGCGCATTGAAATATATTGGAGTTTGCTCGGAAATTACGAATAATCCGCAAAAAATAGAAAACGCCGAAAGGATAATTTTTCCCGGCGTAGGACACGCCAAATCATCTATGGAGTCGCTTAAACGTTTGAAAATTGACGCCGCGCTAAAAAACGCTTTCGCAAGAGGCGTACCGATTATGGGAATATGTTTGGGGACGCAGATAATTCTTTCGCATTCGCAGGAGGGCGACGTTGATACTCTCAATTTAATAGACGGAAAATGCGTAAAATTTTCTTTTGACGACAAAACGCTTAAAATTCCGCATATGGGATGGAACGATATAAAAATCTGCCGAAAGCATTTTATTCTCAAAGATATAAAAGAAGGCGACGAAATGTATTTTGTGCATTCGTATTATCCCGTTCCCGACGATGATAAAAACGTTTACGCGACAAGCGAGCACGGTATAAAATTTGCCTGCGCAATCGGATATAAAAATCTTTTCGCGGTTCAGTTTCACCCCGAAAAAAGCGGAGAAATTGGTCTGGGAATGCTAAAAAATTTCTCGATTTGGGAGGGGGAATGAAAAATTATTTTGCTATGCTTAATTCGTATAATTCGTGCGGAGCAATATCTTGCCCGTCTTTCCATTCTACCGTTTGATTTGCAATATGTACCGTCTTAAAATAATTCTCGTATTTCAATTTGCCGAACCAAGTTCCGTTTATATACGGATTTACGTTGAAAATTTTCTCTTCGCCCGTCTCAAAACGAACGAAAATATGATAATCTTTTATCGGCTTAACAAAAATCGCTT
>WRFX01000163.1 GCA_009787445.1 Chitinivibrionia bacterium
AATATCGCGAAAAATATTCTTTTTCGTTTCTCATCTTTTTCTCCTTTCTTTTCGGCTATAAGGCGTTTTCGTCGGTTTAGCAATATGTATCAATTTTTATTTAAACCTTTTTTAAAAGAATGGAGTTTATTATGAAACTCAATGTTTTTGTTTTAACCAAATTGTTGGTTAGCGTGTTTTTGGTGTGCGGTGTTATGTTTTTTGTCGGTTGTAGCGACGACGATGATGAAAAAAAACCTTCGACGAAAATCGTCGGAACTTGGGTCACTGTCGGTAGCAGCAGTGAAAAACTATATTTGGGAAGCGACGGAACTTTTGTTTGGTCGATTGGGGGGATAGAATTTATCTCAGGAAAATATACTCTCGAAGGCGATAACAAAATAAAGGTTTACTCTCACATAATAGACTATTACCTAACAGATAATAACGACACGCTTAATTGGAGATTTGTCGATAGCGAAAGCGAATCTTATACTATCGCTACCAGACAAAAATAAGCAATTTTCGTCGTTTTTTCACAAGCGAGGTACGTATCTTGCAAAATACGTACCTTTTTTGTTTTCGACAAGACAAACAATATATTAGCGAGAATTAAAAAACTAATCGTTATTTTTTATATCTTTGTTAAACCGGCGCGGCTCCGCTTTTTCCCGATTTATTTTCGTTTCCTATAAACGAAAACGCAACTCCCAACAAAATCATAGATACAGCCGTTGCTACAATAAACAAATCTGCTTCGCTCATTTTTCATCCTCCTTTTTTTTAATTTTACTAACAAAGACAACTCCAAACGCGCACAACAAAAACATTACGCCAAACGCAATTACTGTATTTACGCCATCGTTGCTTTTAAACACGCTTCCGACAATAACAACGGTAAAAATAATTTGCCCGATGTTAATCAATATTCGTCCGACCTCTTTTTCCGCCGTTTCTTTACTAATTTTCATAAAACGCTCCTCTTGATTAAGGATAAAAATAATAAATTCCAGCGTCAATTATGAAAATATATTTGTTTCTCTTTTATAAAACCTTGCATTTTCCCAACTACTTCCTCTCAACTTCATACACGTAAGTTCTGCCCTGCCTTAAATCCAAAGTATTTTTTGCGCTGAAAACTTTGCCTTTCTCGCCACTTGGAAGTATTTCCGTCGCAGTAACTTTTTTCGTCTTCCCCAAAAAAACAATATTACCGTCAAAAACCTGCGACAAAATCGGCAAATCCCCGACGTTCGCAAGTTTTGTTCTGTGCCTGTTATATTCCTGTCCGCTCATTTTAGACGGAGTAATTACCGCCAAATAAAATTTTTTCGCGACCGACAATTCCTTGCCGTCGTCCGTAAATGCAATTACGGCTGACCACGGATTTTTAGTCGCAATTTTCATATTTTTCAATAAAATCGTATCTTTCGACAAATCTCCTATCGCTCCCTCAACAGACGGTGCTTTTATTTCCAAAAAACCCTTGCCGTAATTCAAAAACAATTCGCCCGTTTCGCTCGAAATTTTTTTATTTGTAAAATCTATAAACTTGACAAACGGCGTTTCTGGATACGGATTTACGTCCTTTTCACCGACAAAATCCTTGCTCGTTTTCGTTATAAACGGAATTTGCCAATTATTCTGCAAAAATTCGGAAAAACTCGCGTTTGAAACAATTTTTTCGTCGTTAATCTCTTCAACGCAAATATTAGTCGCTTCCTTAATCAAATTTTTATGGAAAATCGGCGACATAACCGACCACATCGCAACAACTTCCGGCAGACGATTCCACATAAACATATCAAATTTTTCTTTTCCGAGTATCGAATGGTCGATTTCGTGATGAAGTAGCCCGCTAAATCCGTGCAAAAGCGAATAAAGCGTTATCATCGCCTGCCCTTCAAGGCGATATTCGTTTGGAAAACTTTGGTCGCCCCAAGCCATAAACGGCTGATTTTTATTGACAAAATACGACAAATTTAGTATTGTACTATGCTGCGGATTTTTAATCTGCGAAATGTTGTCGACTCCCGCTTCGTAGCGTCTTTCCCACGGGTCTTCTCCCGTTTGCATAGCGATTTCCCAAGTTTTCGGATGGTCAAAATAAGCGTCGTTTGCCGCGTAAGGATGAATTTTTGTACTCTGAACAAGCGACAAAATCGGCTGCGGCATATTTGAGCCGGTTATCGGAAGTTTTAAGCCAAGAGAATCCGCAAATTTTTGCATTTCGGCAAAATAATCGTCTTCTATTTTTTGATAAAATTTTAACGCCTGCGCAAAACTCGCTTCGGTTTTATTCTTAAATACCAATTTTCCCTTCGGAGCGTTGTCGTAATCGAGAGTAAAAAGCGGAACTTCGCCCGAAAATCCCGCGTTTTCCCATCGTTTTTGCAAATCCTCGCCGTAAATTCCGACAAAATGATTTTGGCTAAATTGCGTATACGCGCACGTTTCGTTAATAAATTCAGCCAAAGCGATTGTCGGGTCGTCTTTGTAGGCAAGTCCCGTGTACGGATTTTTGTGTTCCATAAATTGCGCGATAAACTGCTTTTGCAAATCTATGAGTTTTCTGTTCAAAAATCCGACTTGTTTTGCGCCCGCTTCGCCGGGTTGTTCGGCAACTCCGTCTTTTTCAAAAAACTTTCTATTCGCGCAAAAATCGATAAAAACGTAAATGCCTTTTTCTTTGCATTTTGAAATTAAATAATCGATTTTTTCTATTGATTTTTCAGAAATTTTTGTAGTTCCGCTTTCTCGGTCAAAAATATTTTCATTCGCCCAATCGGCGTCGATTAAATGCAATCTGATTAAATTCGCGCCTAATTTTGCAAATTTTGTCGTCAATAAATCCGTTTTTTCGCGACTCGCAAAAGCGGCGTCGGCGACTATTACGCCTCCGTAAAATTTTGCGGGAGTTCCGTCTTCAAAAACAAATTTATCGCCTTTAATTTTTACAAATCCGTTTTTTCCGCTCGGTTTATCAAGCAAATTCGACCAGTCAATATAAGTGCTTGTTAAGTTAATATCTTTAACATTAAGCGGATACCATTCGCCGAAATCGCTTGGTCCCGTCGCGGATTTTACGGGGAGCGGCTGACCCGTTTCGTCTTTGAAAACTATGGAAATATCGTCAAACCACGCCTCGCCCGACGCATTTCCCAAAGCGCATTCGATTCGCAATTTTACGGGATTGTCGCTTTGTCTGACTCCGTATCGCTGACGATAAATTTCCCAGTCGTTAGTTCCTTCTTTTGAAGCGACATTTTCTACATACGGCTCAATATGATTTCCCGCGCCGTCCAAAAAATCAATGTTTATTTGCGCTCGTTCCCAAGTTTTTTCTCCGCGCATTACGTCTTTTGTTTTCATTCGTCCTTCAACAAAAACAAAGGCGGCGTTTTCGGGAATTAAAACGTCCTGATGAACGCCGACCCATTCTTTCGTTTCCGCAACAATGCGCAAAGATTTTGAATTTCGATACCCGTTTTCGTCAATAGACGCGCCTTTGTAATGATTCCAGTCGTCGAGTCCGTTTTCAAAATTGCCGTTAATAATAGTTTCTTCGGCAAAAATGCAAATTGCCAGCGACATAAATAAAACGCAAATTTTTTTCATAATTTTTCTCCTTAAATATGGATAATTTTTAATAAACTTTCAAATTTTTATCGGCTTATGCCGACGAATATCCCGCACTAAACTTTTCCGTCTTCAAGCACAATAAACGCTTTCATAAAATTCTCCTTTTTTTCTCATAAAAATACTAATTGCCGCAAAACAAAAGCAAGGCGAGTACTAAACTCGCCCTGTCGCAAAAAAAAAGAATAACAAAAAATTTCAATTCGCAGGGAACGCTACGCGGAAGCCCAAGCCGTCGCCGCCGTAAGACGGGTTGCCGTAGTAGCGGGACGCCACTCGGCAACCCTGCTCGCCGTTGCCCCAATCGCCGCCGCGAAAAACGCGGGCGCCGCCCGTACTAGTACCTGTGGGGTTTGTTACTGCTTCTGTGGGGTACGCTCCGTACCAATCTTTGCACCATTCAGAAACGTTGCCGCTCATATCGTATATGCCAAGTTCGTTCGGCTTCTTCTGTCCGACAGGATGCGTTCCGCCATCGTAATTACCCTCATACCAACCTACTTCGTTCAAATCATTGCTGCCGCTGTAAATATAACCTTTGCTCAAATTTGCGCCGCGAGCCGCATATTCCCACTCCGCTTCCGTAAGCAACCGTCCGCCTTTGCTCTCCGCCCAAGCGTCCGCGTCCTCCCAACTTACGTCTACGACAGGATGGTCGGCTCTCGCTCCCGTCTCGCCGCTATATTGAGCTTTCGTTATCGGGTATTTGCTTATCCAATAATCTTTCGTAATCGTTACCTTATGTTGTACCTCGTTGTCATCGCGACCTTTTTCACTCGCAGGACTTCCCATTGTAAATGTTCCCGCCTTTACCAATACGACTTCAATTTCGTCGATTTTCTTCTCCTGACTAAAAACCGCAATTACCGAAATCGCGACCGCGCACAACGCTTTAACGCTACCCATCATAAAACACACTCCTTAAAAAAAAAGTTAAAATAACACACAACTAAACACCATTAAACTCAATTTCAACGCAAAAAAAGACAAACCGCCAATGCGCAGTTTGCCCTAATCAAGTAACAAAATTTTGTCAAGTAAAATATTTGAAATCATTGCTTTCTCCTAAATTTTTGGCAATAAATATAATATTTGTTTTTGGGAAAATGCAAGAAAAATTTTTTATTTTTTAAAAATGTTATACGCTTCCTTTTTTGTCTTAATTAAGTCCCCTTTTTGCCCTTAAAATAAAACAAAAAAATTCCCGGAATCATAAAAATTACGCTGTTGCACAAAAGCAAAATATACGCCGCGACAAAAACCGTATGCTCAATATTTTTGTCGAAAACAAATACCGAAATCAGCAAAGAAAGCGAAAATTCCCTGATTCCGATTGCCGCTACGGTAACGGGGACAAGCGGCATAATACAGTACGCGCTCGCGACGGCGAAAGACGCCTGCAAAAAGGAAATCGGCAGCAAAATACTGAAAATCAACGCGCCTTGAACTATTAAAACGATATGCTGCAAAAGAGAAATTGAAAATAACGAAAACAATTTCGCAAAATTTTGTTTTCGTAAAATTATTACCAATACTATAATTCCCGCAATTCCGATAATTCCCGCAACATTTAACATTTTGTCTATTATTTGAATCGCGTTTTCATCGGTTTTTGGATAAATTTTCCACAATCCCGTTACAAAGAGCGTGGTTAATGCGACGGCGGAATCAAGAAATATCGCGTAAAGTCCGAGTTTTTTCGGCGTATTTTCCAAATAAAAGATTTTTGCCAAATCGCCGCTTCTTGCGGGCGAAACCGT
>WRFX01000164.1 GCA_009787445.1 Chitinivibrionia bacterium
CCGTCTCCTCGTACCTTATTATTCATAAGAATAAAATATAATGCGGTACACAACAAAATAGCGAAATTATTTTGCATTTTTTTAATTTTGTCGTTCATACCGTTTTTACCTTTCATTCTTTTTTGCCTGTTTTTGGCAAGTTTTGGTTAATTTTTGGGAGTAAAATAATATTTGGTATTGGGAAAGTACGGAAAAAAGTTATAAAATTTAAAATTATATATAATTTATACGAATTTTTACAATAATATTTGCCGCAAAATAAAAAAGAGACGTATCCCGCAAAATACGTCCCCAAAAAACAAAACAAAATCTACAATTTTACAATTTCGCGCTTAATTATCGTCGTCAAAACCAATCATAGTCGGATTTTCTTTAACTGTTTTAGATTCTTTTGCTGGCTTTATCGCCTGTATTTTAGTGGTGTAACGTCTAATCGCTTCTTTGTCGTTTCGCATTCCTTCGCCTTCTATACTATCTACCAAAGTGCCGACCGATTCTTTTAACACAAGCGATTCCGTGCGCAAAAGTTCGCTGCTCGCCGCCAATTCCTCCGCACTCGAAGCGTTTTGTTGCGTTACGTTTGCCAAATCGTCAACCGAAGAACTAATATGTTGAACGCCCGTCGATTGTTCTTGCGTGTAATTCGCAATTTCGTTTACAAGCGCCGATATTTTGCTACTCTTTTCCGAAATTTCTTCTATAACTTTCGACGTTTCTTTCGTCAAATCAACGCCGCGAACGCTACTTTTTTGCGAACCTTCTATTAAATCGGCGGTTTTTTTCGCGCTTTCCGCGCTTCTTTGCGCCAAATTTCTAACTTCTTCGGCAACTACGGCAAATCCTTTGCCCGCTTCCCCTGCGCGAGCCGCTTCCACAGCCGCGTTTAAGGCAAGAAGATTCGTCTGAAACGCAATTTCATCGATATCTTTAAGAATTTTTGCGGTTTCTTTGCTCGATTGCTGAATTTCTATTACGGCGTTTTCTAAACGACTCATCGCGTCAACGCTTTCTTTTGATATTTGAACGCTTTCTTCGGATAAAGTGTTTGCGGTTCTTGCGGTTTCGGCGGCTTTTATGGAGGTGGTTTTAACCTCGTTTAACGAAGTGGAAATTTGCTCCAACTCCGCCGCTTGCTGGCTTGCTCCGTCCGCGATTCCCATAGAAGATTGCGCAATTTCTCCCGACGCGGTCGTAACGCGATTTTCGCTTTCCATAATTTTGCCTATCGTCATACCGATGTTATTTATAGTGTTCTTTTGTATGGATTTCACCAAAATAAGCGACACTATAAGCGACAACGCCAAGCCGACCAAAAGTATCGCGATAGAAATACGCAAGGACTGATTTACATATTCCGCGTTGCTATTTACGGCTTCCGTCCAAGTTTCATAATAGAAATTTCCGCTGGTTTCTACCGCTTTGTCCTTTTTTTCTATAAAATCGTCTATAAGATTTTGTATTTCCGCGTACAAAACGACCATTTGTTCCATAGCCGAAATTGTGCTTTCTAACGATTTTTCAATAATTTGAACGCTTTTTCTCCCGTCGTTAGATAAATAGTGATGCTCTAAATCTTGCATCGTTTTTAATACTTGTTTCGCAATTTCTATCACTTCCGCGGCGGCTTCGGCGTCGTCTATCGTCAGCCAATATTTTAGTTCCATTCCGAGAAGCAAATTTTCGGCATTCGACACTATAGCCCAATCTCGCGACATATAAGCAAGCGAATTTTTTAACGATTCTACCTGTTTGTAAATTTGCGCGCCGTTTTCGTCGACGATAGTTTTATGCAGTCCTTTTTTCGATTCGTATATTTCATAAAGTTTGCGAAACGCTACCATAGCGACCTTAAATTCCGATTCAATATTTGCTATATGTTCTTTGAACGCCTTAAAATCGGAATTTGGCGATTTTTCTATAGTTTCGTAAGCGGTTTTAACAAGTTCCGAATTAAAACTCTCTTCCAATTCGACAATTTGGTCAAAATACGACGGGTCTTTCGAGAAAACGTAACTGCTCGCCAAATTATCAAAACTTAAAAGTCCGTCGTCGAGTTCCGCAAACGCTCCGCCGCCTGTTGCGTATTCTTCCGACATATTAACGGACGTTTGCAAAATAACAGATACGACGACCGTAAGAATTAAGACCACCGAAATCACAAAAAAATAGCCCGCGGCTATCTTTGCGCCAAGTTTCATTTTTTTAAACATATTTACCACCCCATAAAAAAAATATGCGTTAATTTATTTTATTACTTACCATATTTGAACATATAAAAATATATTGCGCGATTTGTCAAGTGTATATTTCGGGAAAATAAAAATGATTTTAATTAAATTTTTCTCTTAAACAAACGAAAATTATTTTGTAGAACGCTCGTTTTTTTTCGCCTCGTTCCACAATTCGTCAAGTTTTTCGAGCCCGGCGTTACGAAGTTTGTCGCCGTCAAAACCGAAATTTTCTTCTATATAATTAAAGCGCCGCGAAAATTTTGCGACGGACGCTCTTAAAGCGTCTTCTGCGGAAATATCGAAGTGGCGCGCCGTATTAACCAGAGCAAAAAGAATGTCGCCGAATTCAAGCGTTTTTTCATCGGTTTTGCCATTTTCGACCGCTTCTCTAAATTCACGAATTTCCTCCTCAATCTTTTTCAGCGGCTCCAATACGCTATCCCAGTCAAAGCCGTAACGCGCGGTTTTTTTCTGAATTTTTTCGGCGAGATACAGCGACGGAAGCGTTTTTGGAATGCCGTCCAAAACGGATTTTCTACTTTCCTTGCCCTTCTCTTGCGTCTTGATTTTTTCCCAAGTCCGCAAAATATCTTTTTTTTCCTTTTCGTCGCTTTCCCCAAAAATATGCGGATGCCTGCGGATTAACTTATCGGCAATATCGTCCAAAACGTCGTCTATGCTAAATTCGTTTTTTTCGTTTGCCATTTGACATTGAAAAACGACCTGCCAAAGCAAATCGCCCAATTCTTCTTTCATTTCGCAAGTATCGTTTCTATCGACCGCGTCGAAAAATTCATAGCATTCTTCAAGCAAATCGTTCAAAACCGAACGATGATTCTGTTCTTTGTCCCACGGACAGCCGTTTTCGCCCCGCAAAATTTTCGCAAGTTCGGTCAATCTGTCAAATTTTTCACCCATTAAATTCTCCTTTTCCCTGCCTCAAAACGAACGGCTCGTTTTCGGTCAAATCGACAATGGTCGAGCCGCCGTCTTCTAAAATTCCCGCGTCTAAAATAACGTCCACGCCGTTGGTAACTTCGGGCGTCAAATACAAATCGGGATTTCCGTGATTTTCTTCGCCCGTATTGAGCGACATATTCGCAAGCGGCTCGCCCAAAACATTTATTAGCATTCGCGTTACATTAAAACTCGTTACTCGAATACCTATAGTTTTGCGTTTTTCACAGAACTTTTTCTGCAAAAGCGGCGACGACGGCAAAATAAAAGTAAACGGTCCCGGAATATACCTGCGTATTATTTTAAAATTATGATTTTCGATTACGGCGAAATTATGCGCCTGCGACAAGTCGTTGCACACGAGCGAAAATTTTCTGCTCGCGTCCTTATGAAGAATCTGTTCGATTTCCTTAATTTTTTTAATATTGCTGAACGCGCAGCCGACGCCGTAAATAGTATCCGTCGGATAAATACAGATTCCTCCCGTTTTTTTAAGGATTTCAACCGCTCTCATTATATTTCTTTCCTGCGGATTTTCGGGATGAACGTTTATTCTTTGAAACATATTTTACGCTTCCCCGTCCAATCTTAAAAGACCTTTTTTCGCGATGTCTTTGCGATACTGCATACCGTCAAACGATATTTTATCGACCGCCGAATAAACTCTTTCAACCGCTTTTTTTAACGTTTCGTCCCACGCCGTTACGGATAAAACCCGTCCGCCGTCCGTTACGATTTCGCCGTTTTCGCCTATAGCCGTTCCCGCGTGATAAATATCGACGTTTTTTATTTTTTGCGCCTCGTCAAGTCCCAAAATCTTTATTCCCTTTTGAGACGATTTCGGATATCCTTTGCTTGCTAAAACGACCGCCGCCGCAAAATTCGCGCTTACTTCCCATTCGATTTTACTTACGTCGCCGACAGCCGCGGCGTAAAAAACGTCAAACCAGTCGCAGTTCACAAGCGGCAAAACCGCCTGCGTTTCGGGGTCGCCGAAGCGGCAGTTAAACTCCACGACTTTCACGCCGTTTTCGGTAACCATAATTCCGACGTACAAAAGTCCGCGATACTCGCCGCCTTCTTTTTTCATAGCGTCGAGCGTCGGTATGATTATCGTTTTTTCCACTTCGTCTATAACTTTTTTATCCGCTACGGGCGCGGGGGCATACGCGCCCATTCCGCCGGTGTTTGCTCCTTTGTCGCCGTCGAAAATCCGTTTGTGGTCTTGCGCGCACGGCAATATTTTGTAATTTGTTCCGTCGGTCAAAACGAAAACGCTCGACTCTTCGCCGAACATCGTTTCTTCAATAACCGCGCAATTTTCGTCTCCGAAACCGTTGCCGTCAAAAATATCGCCGAGCGCCTTAAACGCCTCGCCGACCGTCTCGCACACCGAAACGCCTTTTCCCGCGGCAAGCCCGCTGTATTTCACGACAATCGGAGCGCCGACCCGTTCCACATAAATTTGAGCGGATTTTTTATCGCTAAAACATTCGTATTTCGCGGTGGGAATACCGTATTTTTTCATCAGTTCCTTTGAAAATTTTTTGCTGCCTTCAAGTTGCGCCGCAAATTTCGACGGTCCGAATATTACAAGTTTCTTTTCGTTAAAAATATCGACGATTCCCTCTACAAGCGGGATTTCGGGACCTACGACGGTCAATTCGATTTTGTTTTTCAAAGCCCACTCGGCGAGTTCTTCCCAGTTATTTATTTTTTCCGCGATTTTTTTTCCGCCGTCTTTTTCCATTCCGATATTGCCCGGATAAAGCCAAATTTCCGTTTCGTTTTTTGACCGCTTTAACGCCTTAAAAAGAGCGTGTTCCCGCCCTCCGCCGCCGACAAGCAAAATTTTTTTTTTCATTCCGCGATTTCCTTTAACTTTTATACAAAAATCAATATTTTTTTCTCTAAAAATACTATTTTGCGCAAATAAAAATTTTTGTTTTTGTAGTTTTTTCTACTTGTTTAATTATAATATACAATTTGGAATAAAAATAAGATAAAAAAAAAGAAATTGGCGTGGTATAATTTAAACGTCCCTTTAAACTATACCACGCGCAAAATACTAAATGCGCACAAATAAAAGCAAGTTTTTTCTTAAAAAAGTGGGAATTTAAAGGGAGGTTTAAATTCCCGGTTGTTTAATTAATTTTTAAGAAAGGAGTTTCTAAATGAAACTTAA
>WRFX01000165.1 GCA_009787445.1 Chitinivibrionia bacterium
CAACTTGATATGCACCATTTGCCGTTTGCTTACTACCCGTGGTTAATCGGCACTATCTTTGCGTATATGCTTCTTGCCACGTTAATGAAGAAAGTTTTCGTGTTGAAGTACAAAGAATTGCTGTAGTTTTTAAGTCCCCAGAGCAGTCAATCTGTTCTGGGGATGTTATAATAGGAGGAAAAAATGAAAATATTGAATGTTATCAATTCTTTTGTTTTCTTATTTGCAACGGCTACCATTATGTCCATATTTTATGAAGGAGTAGTGTTAAAATGGTACGCTTTTGTCCCTGTTTTAATGATTGTTACGGATGTCAGTTTCATTGTGGCTACTATTCTGAATATATTATTTAACAGAAAAATAAAAATCTTATTCTTTTTCAATATTTTTTCAACATTTATTATTTGTATTGCAATAATTATGAAAATACTCAATATCCTTTATCCGCAATGGAGTTTAGTTTTTTGGAATTTTTATATAGCGTATTTTTACGGAACGCAAGTCATAATATGTATTTACAAATATGTATATTTAAGGAATAATGGCTAAATTGTTGGAAAAAGGAAGATATTGTTAATGTATATTCAAAAATATTATAAGGAGAATAATACGCAGTACACAAATAAATATCATTCTCCGTTAGGCGATATAACGATGGCGAGTAACGGCGAAGCATTGACAGGGCTATGGTTTGACCGTCAAAAATATTTTGGCGATTGCCTGCATATCGCGTGCGCTATTGTCAGCGGTTGCGACGTAATTGTTTCTTGGAATTTCAAACATATAGTAAATTACAAAACGCATATGGGCGTTAAAGCGGTAACCGCTTTGGAAGGTTATAAAGAATTACTTATATATACGCCGGCAATGCTGTTAGGATACGACGATGATAAATAACATTCCAAAACCAAATATCAGTTCGGATTTTACCATTGACGACATTCACAAAATTCGTGAATGGCATTATGAATGTTTGAAAGATGCCTCTTTTGACGAATATCTTAAAGATATTGAAAATCAGTCAAACAATTTTCTTCGCAGAATGAGAAGTTTTAATGATTGAAATTTGAAGATATGGTGAATTATTGTAAGTTTTTCAAAAAGCCGTTTGCAAAGCAAAACAGGAATGTTCGCAATTTGTAATCAGAAAACAAAAAACCGCTTTTCTCATAAAATCATTAACTTTGCCGTCGGCAAAAATTATTTTTGTACGAGTTGTCTGTAAAGACCTGCCGCAAAGCCGCAAAAAACGTTATATGCCGTTTTGCCAAAAATTATAAAGGACGGGAAATTTTATGCGCCGCAGTATGCAAATTGATAGAAGTTTAATCGTTGTCGCCGAAAATAGCGAAGCGCTTGAAGACCAAGATATTGAGTATTGGAATAACGCGAGCGTTAAAGAAAAACTTCAAACGATAACCTATTTAAGAGAGTGTTTTTATGGAACAGAAGCCACTACCGGACGACTTCAAAGATTTCATAGAGTGCTTAAACTCAAATAATGTCCGCTATCTTCTTGTCGGCGGATGGGCGGTGGGATTGTATGGAAATCCGAGAGCGACGAAAGATATTGATTTTTTAGACGTCGCCGACGCCGTAAAACTTGAAAAATACAAGAAAAAACATACGAAGTAGATATTGATTTTGTGAGGAAAAATGGATAAAGAAACGGCAATCAATCTTTTAGAATGGGCTGGAATAAAAAATCCGGGAAAATGGATAGACCATAGTTATAATGTGGCGAAAGCGGCGGAAAAAATAGCGGCGGAATGTTCATTAGACAAAAATTTTGCATATATTTTAGGATTATTACACGATATCGGGCGTTATGAAGGAATTACAAATTTAAGACACGTATATGCCGGATATATCTTAATGAAGGAAAAAGGATATGAAAATATTGCAAAAATATGTTTAACGCATTCATTTCCGGATAAAAATATCAAATCGTTTTATGGAAATATTGATTGCACGTCGGAAGAAATAGATTTTTTGGAAAATGAATTAAAAAAAATAGAATACGACGATTACGATAAATTGATACAATTATGCGACGCGCTATGCACTGCCGAAGGAATAACATTGATAGAAATTAGAATTGTCGATGTTGCAAAGCGATACGGATTTAATGAATATACGCAAAATAAGTGGAATGCGTTTTTTGATATTAAGAATTACTTTGAAAATAAATACAAAATAAATATTTATGGAATATTTAAAAAAGAGATAATAGAATCAATATTTAAGGCGTAAAAAGGAGAAAAGAAAAAAAATGGAATTTTACGATGTTGTAAAATCAAGAAGGACGATACGTGATTTTTCGGATAAAAAAGTAGATAAAAACATAATAGAAAAAATACATTATAATAAATGGTAACATTGTTTTTTTCGGGAATATCAAATAGTTGAAATATTAAAGGAGTTTTACGTATGAAAAAGGTTGCTTTATGCGCGATAATGGGAATAATGGCGGCGACGGTATGTGCGCCGGCTCAAACGACGAAAACGCGGGAAAATTTGATTTCCGTGAAGAAAGAGGTCGATTATAATACAAAAATACAACCGGATTATACTACATATTCTTGTATTCCGCCTGCTTCGACTTTCGTAAACGACGACGGTTCCGTAACCGTCTGCGCTTTCGACGAAAAGAATAAACGTACATACATTTATGAATACGATGAAGAACTTGTTGAACAAAAAACGCTGACTTTTACCGCCGAACTTGACTTATTCGGCGCTTTTACAAAGGATAAGGACGGCAATTATTACTTTTTTTACGGCAAAGAGACCGACAGCCAAACCGAAAACAATATGGCGATGGTAAAATATGATAAAAACGGGCAAAAGGTCAAAACATATTATCTTGTTTCTGCCCCGGAAAATAGTTCTAAAGGCATCAAGATACCTTTTGATTTCGCGACGTGCAGATTGGAAATATCCGACTATATGCTGGCGGTTTACTTTGGGCGTGAAGAATTTGCGAGCAGCGATGGGAAAAATCATCAGTCGTCTTTCGGATTTGTGCTTAACAAAGATACGTTTGAAAGGATTGACGACGGAGTCGGCGGCATAATTGTATGGTCAAATCCCCGTAGCACAATTATTCGCGTCAGCCATTCGTTTGACCAGTTTATTCTTCCTGTTGATAGCGGATTCGTTTTTGCCGACCTCGGAGACGCAGGTCCAAGAGGTTTTGCGTTTGCAAAATTTAAACGCGGAGATAGAACCAAACATCTGGATTCTTTTAGATTTCCCGGTCCATCTGGGCATAATATTACTAATTCGCAATTAGGCGGAGTGGCAAAAACATCGACCGGTTATATATTCGCCGGCACAACTCCCAATGAGCCGTGGGACGATTATGAGAGCGTCCACTACAACGGGCGACATTTGTTAATTCTTACTATCAACGAGGACTTTTCCGCTATCAGTTCTCCGATAAAAATTACTTCTTCAAATAACTTTGGCAAGAGTTCAGACAGTACTACCTACGTGTTTTTTCCAAAGATTGTCGACCTTGGCGAAGGGATGTATCTTCTGTTATGGGAGGAATACTCTACTTCTTGGCGCGAAGAGTCCAAATATCTTGGCGAAGATAAATTTCAGGATTTTTTTATGCAAATTATAGATGAAACCGGCAAAAAACTTACGGATAAAATTAAGATTGAAGGCGCGCGTATCGGCAAGTACGATATTCCGCGTTACAACAGCCGCAACGGGTTTGTGTATTGGTCAACCAACAACCATTGGGACGACCCTTGGGACAACGTATATAAAGAGATACACGTAATCGGACTTAATACCAAATATTATACGGACAGTATCAGGGCTGCAAAGCAAATAGCGAAAGATGTCGGTCGTGGGAATACGGGCAAAACAAACGGAACAAAATCAAACGCGGCGCTAAAGCAAATACCGGCGACGTCGGCGCAACAGGCAGAGTTGCAAAACGGCACATACACGTTTTATCCGCGACTTCGCGCTCGGCAAGCGGGATTACCTGTTGATTTTTACATAGCGCAAATAAATGTCGCCAAAGATTTTATGCTAATTCGCTTTACTCGAAGCGCACAAGGCGAAATTGAAAATGCGCCGAGCGGATTTTACGACGCAAAAAATTTTCTTTTGCGAGACCTTGACAATCCTTCGCGATTTTACAATCCGATAAGCGCGAGGAGTACAAATAGCGGTATGGGTAAAATATGGTCAATATCGTTTAACCGTTTTGCCGCGACAAAATTCAGTTTAAGTTGCAAACCGTATGGAAACACTAATCCTCCATACGTTTTTGAAGAAATTATATTAGGCGAACCAGACCGATGAGCAGGAGCGACGAAAAATTTATAATTGCACAATAGTTTCGGGGGGCGTATTTTGCGGTACGTCCTTTTTTGTTTGGCGGATATTCGGCATATAGTATTTTTAATATAACAAAAAAAATACGTTTCCTTGTGTTTTTCTTTTTGAACAAATATTATATTTGGATTAAAAAGGAGCAATATTATGAAAACTGCCGTTATAAATGAAAAAGAAATTTTTACCCGTCAAGAGTTCGCGAAGAAATTCATCGGCGCGTACGATGAGGCGTTAAAAATTATGCAAGGTAAATTGCCGCGATCAAAAATGACTTTCGACGATAAATTGAAAATGTGGCAAAAATGGGCGGACGATGGTAAACAATGAGCGAAACGGTTTTATTTGATATAGATTCTACCGATGATTTTGACGGTAATGTTGAAAGGTTTGTTAAAAAGAAGAATTTTCGCAAACTTCCCAAACAATTGGAAGAACTGAAACAAGAAATCACTAACGGTATATTTAATGGGACTCTCATAAGAAAAATGGAACAGCCGATAAAACACGAAATCTATAAACTTCGTATGAAAAATGAAGATACAAACGATGGAAAATCCAACGGGTATCGTATAGTTTATGCGGTAATGGCAGATGAAAAATTAGTTTTATTGGTAACGGTTTATTACAAAAAAGAACAAACAGACGTTTCCGATAATTTTGTCGATGGATTGATAGAAGGATATTTGCTCGCGCAAAACGATATCGAAGAAGAGGACTAATATTTAGGATAATATATTTGAGAAAATTTGTGTGTTTTTTCGGGAATATCAAATAGTTGGAGTATTAAAGGAGTTTTACGTATGAAAAAGGTCGCTTTATGCGCAATGGGAATAATGACACTGACGAGCGCGGCGTTTGCGGACGGCATTGACGACGGACTATACAAAATACGCAGCGCGGACGGAAATTATCTGACTTATAACGCGGGTGACAAGAGTACCACGGTTAATGTTGTGAACGCCTGGCAGTGGAATCCTA
>WRFX01000166.1 GCA_009787445.1 Chitinivibrionia bacterium
TTCGTTAATCCATTTTTGCGGCGACATCCAGAAATGCGGTTTAGCCGATTCTTTTTTAAACTCCTCATAAATGTGGGGGTTAAAATTCGGATTGTTCAACTTTTCCCATAAGCCCAAATACTCGATGGCGCTGTAAGTTCTCATCCATAAACTGATAATTTGCGATGGATTTTCCGTATCGCGAACTTTGGCAATATCGGTAAGAGATATGTAATCTTCGCCGCTAAAACGCTTTTTTAATTTTTTCAAACAAAATTATAAAAATTCCCGAAACCAGCGACAAATACAATACGGTCGAGACGGTTATATAAGAAAACGCCTGCTCTTTGGAAAATCCCATAAAATCAAAAAACAATATCGACAAACCTTCGCGGATTCCCGCTCCGCTCGGCGAAAAAGGAACCGACGCCGCAATTATTTCTATTAACGGAACAAAAGTAAGACATTCGATTATTTTTAATTCTCCGCATACCGAATAAACCGCAAAAATAGCGTAAATAATGTATAAAATATGCAAAATAAACGCAAAAAACATAGTAAATACGACAAGTTTGGGATGTTTTTTATATAATAATATAGTTTCGGAAGCGTTTTTCAGGAAATCCGCGATTTTTTTCGGCGTTTTTTTCGGCAAAAGCGACAATATTTTATCGTTTGCCTTTTCATTTAGCGAAATTGCCATTAACGCGCACAACGTAAAAAAGAAAATTCCGACGATAATTGCCGTCGTCAAAATATTTTCTTGCGAATACAAGCGAAAAAGCCCGATAACCGAAAGCAAAACAAGCGCGATAATTCCCGTTATCCTGAAAAATACGGAAACGGCAATTATTTCGCCCGCCGAAAGTCGTTTGCTTAAAAGCACGGCGCGGCTTATATCGAGTCCCGTAGTCGTGGGAAGTATTATCGAATAATATCTTGCTTTCCAGTCCAAAATAATGTATTCGCCCATTTTTATTTTGTCGCAAAAAGGCGTAATTAAAAGATAAAATCTTATCGATTGCAAAATTTGACGAAAAATAATTATAGCCAGCAAAAATAAAATCATTACCCAATTAACAGATTTTAATACGGGCGCTACCGATTTATAATCGACGGCGAAAATCAGCCATAAAACAGGACATATTAAAAAAATCGCCTGAATTGCGGATATTATGAATTTTTTTGACATTTTACCTCATTTTTTATGTAAAAATAGTTTATTTCCGAATAATTTTCGTAAAAATATGCTTTTTAATCGCTGATAAAATATATTTTTGTAAATGTTTGGCGAAAAATTTATTATTTAGAATAGGGGAGCGACGAATTATGAGATTAGTTACTCGTTCGGATTTTGACGGACTCGCGTGCGGCGCGCTGCTTAAAGAACTTGATTTGGTTAACGAATGGAAATTTGTCCATCCAAAAGATTTGCAAGACGGAGTTGTGGATATTACCGACAACGATATTTTGGCGAACGTGCCTTACGTAGCGGGTTGCGGAATGTGGTTCGACCATCATTCGAGCGAAACGCAGCGTTTGGGCGACAGCGTAAAATTTAAGGGAGAAAGCAGAATTACGGACTCTGCGGCGCGTGTAATTTACGATTTTTACGACGGCGACAACAAACTTCCGCATTTTAAGGAAATGGTAAAATGGGTCGATAAAGTTGACGCGGGAAAACTTACCGTCGATGAAATTCTTAACCCGAAGGATTGGATTTTGCTCGGATTTTTAATGGATCCTCGAACGGGACTTGGTCGTTTTCGCAATTTTAGAATTTCAAATTACGAACTTATGGGCGTTCTTATGGAGGCGTGCAGAACGCAAAATATCGACGAAATTCTTGCAAATCCCGACGTTAAAGAGCGCGTTGAATTATATAAAGAACAGACAAAATTATTTAAGGCGATGCTCGACGAGCATACGACCATACACAAAAACGCTATCTTAACCGATTTGCGCGGCGTAGAAAAAATTTACACGGGAAATCGTTTTTACATTTATTCTCTTCATCCCGAACAAAATATTTCGCTTTGGGTTGTAGACGGTCGCGGAAAACTTAACGCTCCTATTGCAGTTGGGCATTCGGTAATAAGCAGAACTTCCAAAACAGACGTAGGAGCGCTTTTGTTAAAATATGGCGGCGGCGGACACCATCAGGTCGGAACTTGCCAAGTTGCCTACGAAGACGCCGACAGAGTAATTAAGGAACTGATAGAGCAGATTAACGCGGACGGGTAAACAGCAAAGAGGAAACAGATTATATGGCAGGAATTAAATCCGTCGAAGAAAAAGTCGAAGATATTGCAAAAGAGGGTATTAAAAAATATCATCTCAAATATTATGCGAAAACCGAAAGCATAAATTCGGAAATTGATAACGCTATGAAAAAAGCGCCGTCGAAAATCGGTGGAAGCGGCGGCAATTATCCCGATATCCGCCTTCTCTTGAAAACGGAAACGAATAAAACGTATCCTATTATAATAGAGGTAAAAGGCGCAAGAGACAAACTTGAAAAGTTAAACGCGCAGGGCGAAATTGAAAACCTGACCGCGAAAGGCGAGCCGAACTACCAAAACATAAATGGTTTTGCCGTAAATGGCGCACTGCATTATGCAAACGCTATTATTGACTTCACGCAAAGTTATAAAGAGGTTATAGCAATCGGGATTAACGGCTACGAAGAAGCGGACAATACGCTTAAAACGGAGACAGGCGTTTATTACGTGTCGGCGGACAATTTGGGCGTTCCGAAAAAAGTCGCTGAATTTTCCGATTTGTCGTTTCTTGCGCCGTCTAACTTCGACGCTTTTATTAAAAAGGTCGAGTTGTTAAAATTAAGTCCCGACGAACTTGAAGCCCAAAACCGCAAAAAAGAAGAACAAATTGAAACGAGTTTGAAAAGTTTGAACCAGTCAATGCAGGACGATTTAAAAATTTCCGTAGGTTCCCGCGTCGAACTCATAGTAGGTATGATTATGGCTGGACTCGGCGTAAAAAACAAGGTCGCTCCGCTTGAAATTACCGACCTCAAAGGAGATATCGGACAAAACACCAACGACGGCAAAATTATAATGAATAAAATATCCGACTTTTTAACCGAGCGCGAATTGCCGCAGGAAAAGAAAGATATGATAATAAACGACCTTTCCCGCGTGTTCGTCTATTCGGGTCTGTATAATCCCGAAAACTCGGAAAGCAAACTCAAAACGGTTTATACGAGAGTTAAAAACGAAATATTGCCGATATTCAAATCGTCGCATCATCTTGATTTCACCGGCAAGTTGTTCAACGTTTTGAACGAGTGGGTCGATATTCCCGATTCGGATAAAAACGACGTGGTGCTTACGCCGCGATACGTTACCATGATGATGGCGAAACTCGCGAAAGTGGACCGCAATTCGTTCGTTTGGGATTACGCCGCCGGCTCCGCAGGTTTTTTAATCTCGTCGATGAAACTTATGCTCGAAGACGCCGAAGCGAATATTAAAAGTCCCGGCGAACTGGAACGAAAAAAGGCGGAAATACGATACAAGCAACTGCTCGGCATAGAAAAACGCTCGGATATTTATCTGCTTGCAGTTCTCAATATGATTTTAATGGACGACGGCTCTACGAACATCCTGCACAAGGATTCTTTGACGGAATACGAAGGAATGTACGAGCAGGGAACGGAAAAAGACAAATTGTTCCCCGCCGACGTGTTTTTGCTCAATCCGCCGTATTCCGCAGACGGCAAGGGCTTTGTTTTCGTGAAAAAAGCGCTTGAAAAGATGACGAACGGCAGGGCGGCGATACTTATACAGGAAAACGCGGGTTCGGGCAACGCTCTGCCTTACACGAAAGAACTTTTGCAAAGAAACACGCTTTTGGCAAGCATACACATGGCGGATATTTTTCGCGGCAAAGCGGGAGTTCAAACCGCCGTTTACGTTTTTGAAGTCGGCAAGAAACACGATTTGAAACAGACGGTTAAATTTATCGATATGTCAAACGACGGCTACTCGCGGCAAAACCGCAAGAAATCGGGACTCGACGTAAATCTGCGAAATACCGGCAACGCGGACGAACGCTATCAGGAAGTCGTAGATATCGTAAATTTCGGAAAGAAATATCTCAAATATTATACGGAAGAAGAATATATAGAAGACACTATAACGCTTGAAGGCAACGACTGGACTTTTTCGCAGCATAAAAAAATCGACACTATTCCTACCGAAGAGGATTTTATGAAAGTAGTTAGCGATTATCTGGCTTGGGAAGTCGGACGGGTTTTGAAAGGCGAAGCGGAAAACGCCGCGGCGGGAACGTCGGATACGGCGTTAAAAAAAACTTAAAATTTGAATATAAAAAATTTAGAATCGGCGACATTTTCGACATTCATCCGACAAAAAGTTATGGTCTAACAAATTCAAAATTATTTGAAACAACGGGGAAAACTCCCGTTATTGTCAATTCCAGCCGCGATAACGGCGTTGGAGGTTACGTTAATTTAGAGCCGACCGAAAAAGGCAATATAATCACGTTTAGCGATACGACGACCGCAGACAGTATATTTTATCAACCCGACGATTTTATCGGCTATTCTCACGTTCAAGGGGTTTACCCGAAACAACCGAACAAATGGACGAAAGAAGCGTTGCTGTATTTTGTTATAAATTTTCGTAAAGTAACAGCGGGCAGATTTGATTACGCGACCAAGTTCAATAGAAAAATTGCTATTGAACTCAAAATATATCTCCCCGTCGATGAAAACGGCGAAATCGATTTCGCGTATATGGAAAGCCGCGTACGCGAACTGGAAGCAGCCCGCGTACGCGAACTGGAAGCGTACCTCAAAGTAACCGGTTTAAGCGATTACGAACTCACCGAAGACGATTTGCAATTTAATGTACGCGCGTGCGCGCGTACGGGGGGGGGNAAAATATGAGAATTTTCGGATTGGGGATTTGTTTGAATCACAATACGGCGATTTTGACATTCAACAAACTCATATTAACGCAAAAGGATTATTGGTAGTAAGTTCCGGTGAAACAAATTTAGGAATAATCGGACAAAGCGACGTAAGAGCAAAAGTTTTTTCTGCCGGCACTATAACCGTAGATATGTTTGGATACGCGCATTATCGCGGACATGATTACAAAATGGTTACTCACGCCCGCGTGTTTTCATTGTCGCTAATAACGAAAAAAAATCTTACTCGCGAAATAGGATTGTATTTTGCGGCTCAATTCGGATTTTTCAAAAAGATATTTTCGTATAACGATATGGCGAGTTGGAAAAAAATCAAAGATATAAAAATCACACTTCCCG
>WRFX01000167.1 GCA_009787445.1 Chitinivibrionia bacterium
GGCGAAGCGTTTGCTCGCTTTGAAAGTCGCCGTCGCTTTGGAAGAACAGACGCAAGCCACGGCGGCAAAGACGCCCAAAAGCGAAAACGAACAAAACGAGGACGATGAAAACGAACAAAACGAGGACGAAGACAACGATGACGGCAAAGACGACGACGATGACGAAGGCGGAGGAGGTTATACTCCTCTGTCCGTTGACGCCTTAAACAAAATGACGAACGCGCAAATCCTTAACGAGTTGGCGGTTATCGGCGTTTCGACAAAAGGCAGCGAGAATAAGCAGCAACTTATCGCGCTCTATACGAAAGCGGTAAAGGAGTAAAAAATGGTAAGCGATTTCAAGAAACAGGTTTACGAAGATTTCAAAAACGTTCTTTTGAATGCTGATGAATTCGGGCGGATTTGTTCTTGGAACGACTTACCGTTGCAGATTGCGGAGGACGCGCGGACTGATTTGGGCGAAAATTACGACGCGCAGGGCGTAAATGTGGAGCGGAGGAAAATTTATTGCAGAGATATGGATTTAATTCCGCATCCGAGAGTTACCGAGCAGGTGGATTTTGACGGAGCGAACTGGTATGTAGCCGACGTCAAGAATCCGTTCGGCTTTTTGGAAATCGTACTTGAAAGGCGGATTTCGTGATTGAAATAGGTTTTGATGTTTTGAATAAAGGCGTGGTCTCGCAGTTATTGCGAAGAATGCCCGATAAATTCGACGATATTGTAATAACTTCCGCGAATAAGGCGATTTCCGCATATAGAAGCGAAGTAAAAAGCAAAACGACGAAAGAGTGGAGCGTCGCGAAAAGCCAATTGTCCGATTTCAAAATTACAAGAGCCAATAAGCGCAGCGGCGGCATTGCCGCGTTAGCGCAATTACGCGGAAAAAGAATACCGCTATACGAGATGGGCGCAAATCCGAGTTCTATTATGGGCGGAAAAACGACCGGCGGCGTAAGCGTTCTTATCGCGGGGAAAAGACACAGATTCAAACACGCTTTTGTCGCAGATATAAACGGAAAATTCGGAGTATATGAGAGGAAAGGAAGCGACAGATTTCCCGTTAAAATGTTGACGACGGCGTCGGTTCCGCAAATGGTAACTTCGCAAAATACGAAACTGATGCCTCAATTTGTGGAAAAAGCGCAGAAGGTATTTAACGAAACAATTATTTCCGAATGCGAATCTTGGCTTAACGTTATGGGTGGAAAATGAGAAGCACGTTTTTACTTTTGAAGGATATTCAAAACGAATTAAAAAAATCGTTTGAGAATTTTCCGTATAGATTGCCCGTTAAAGAGAAAGCGTATATTGCGCCCAATATTTGGATAGGACACGCGCCTCCCAAACGCTCTATGTCTGCAAGTGCGGAAGTCAAGCAGGAAGCGGGCGACCCGCCGTTTTGTATCGTTCGCAGTTTGGACGGCGCAATGAACCGCGAGAAAACGGATAAATTATTATCTCACGAGATAAACGTAGGGATATTGTGCTGCGTTTACAGCGATGAAAGTTTTACGAATATCGAAGCGGGGTATAACGATATTCTGAATATGGTTGACAGAGTATTGTTAGTCCTGTTCGTTAAAAGGTTTTGGGAGAATAACCATTGGGAATTTCAAGAGGAAGTTAAATGGACTACCGGACTGCAAAAGGAATTAGGGATTTATGAGGCGGGAATGCAAGACCATCCGTATTACGGTATGGCGGTCGCGGCGAAGTTTTCGGCTAACGTTCCCGAAAGAAAAGTTTAGTTACATATACATAAAGGAGGTTTGATAATGTCAGACGATAAAAAGGAGAATGTCTTAAAACCGAACGCGGCAAAGCCGGCGGCGAAAGGGGATAATTCTCAAACGGGACAGGCGATATACTTGGGTCCGCCGATGGTGGAACAGGATAAAAGCGGACAATTAACCTTTCAAATAGGTTACGGCGCGATTTTCAACGGAGTTTCGCCTCAAATTGCTCAAATGCAGAAAGCGAACGCGGATTTTTCCAAATTGTTTATACCCGTAGGCGAAGCGGCGAAAGCGATGAGGGAATTGACGGATAAAAATTCCGCCCTTTTCGCAGTAAAAAAGAAAGTAACGAACGATTATTTGAGCCGAAAGAAAGGCGGGAGGTAATTTATGGCATTTTTTCACGGAGTAAGAAGCAGGCAAGTGCCGACCGCGTTGGTTCCGTCCGCACGCGTGGGCGCTTCGCTTGTTATGGCGTTCGGCTGCGCCCCTGTTCACAGGTTGCCTGCGGACATCAGGGATAAAGCGTTGCCCGGCAGTATTCATTTGATATTCTCAAATGCGGAGGCGGCGCAATTATTAGGAATCGACGCGGCAAACGATAACTTTGAGAAGTGGGGGCTTTCGGAAGTCGCCTTTTCTCAATTTACATTATTCGGAAACGCTCCCGTAATTTTCGCGAACGTATTTGACCCGTCCGTTCATTTTCACAGCGTTACAAACGAAACGCTTGAATTTACGGAAGGCGTAGCGGTTTTGGCGAATCCCGACGTTATCGACGACGCGGTTATTAAAGATTCGTCCGCCCAAACCGTTTTTGTAAAAGATACCGACTATACTATAAATCCCGTAACGGGCGTAATTACCGCTACACAAGGCGCTTCTCTCGAATCGGCTATAACGCAGGGAGCGGCAATTTCGGCGACGTATAAATATGCCGCGCCGCAAGACGTATCCGCAGCGGAAGTTATAGGAGGATTCGATTTTACGACGGGTAAATCGACGGGACTTGAATTAGTCGAGCAGGCGTTCCCGCGTTTCGTTTCGGTGCCGGGTATTTTGATTGCGCCTAATTTCTCGAACGACCCTACCGTAGCGGCTATTTTGGCGGCGAAAACGCAAAACATAAACGGAGTATTTAACGCCGTCTGCTTCGCGGATATTCCCAGTCAGGGACAAAACGCGGTAAAAATTTATACGGACGCGGCGGAATACAAAAACGCGAACAATCTTACTTCGCCGGATTTGTATTTGTGTTACCCGAAAGTAAAATTCGGCGACCGTTTAATGAATATGTCAACGCAGGCGGCGGGGATTATGGCAATCGTCGATAGAGAAAACGGAGATATTCCGTTCGCTTCTCCGTCCAATAAAAATCTGCAATGTCAAGCGGCTATTGTTGACGGCGAAGAGTTGTCGCTTTCTTTGACGCAGGCAAATTTCTTAAATCAAAACGGAATTGCTACCGCATTGAATTTTGTCGGCGGTTGGAAAATGTGGGGGAACAGAACGACGGCTTATCCCGCAAATACCGACCCAAAAGACGTATTTGTATCGAATCGCAGATTTTTGGCTTGGTATGGCAATCGGCTTGTTCTGACTTGGTTTCAAAAAGTCGATTTCCCGATTAACAGGCGGCTCATTCAGACGATTCTGAACAGCGAGGCGATTTTCATAAATTCGCTTTCGGCGGCGGGCGCGGTAACGGGCGGCAGAATAGAATTTAACGAAGAAGAAAACAGTATCCTTGACCTTATGGACGGTAATATACTCTTCCACGGGTTCTTCGGTTTGGTCGCTCCGGCGGAACAAATCGAGTTTCTTCTCGAATACGACCCTTCATATTTACAAACTTTGTTTGCGTAGGAGGCAAAAAATGACTGTAACTCAAAAAAACATTAACTATGAAATATATCTTGAAGGCGGACGAATGGTCGGGACTGTCGATGTTACGCATCCTAACGTTCAGGCGATGACTCAAGAATTGAAAGGCGCGGGAATTGCGGGACCTGTCGATTCTCCCGTTTTGGGACACGTTCAGGATTTGAGCGGAACGATAAATTTCAGGACGATAACGGGCGATTTGCGGGAATTGCTCGTACAGCAATACCAAAACATTGAATTTTGGGGCGCGGTACAAACGCTTGACACGGGAACAGGCGAATATGTCGTCAAACAGCATAAGATTATTTGGCGGGCGATGATTAAAAACGATACGCTCGGCAACTTCAACGTCGGAGAACTTCAAGGGCGCGGACTTGAATTTACCGTCATATATCTCAAAGAGATGTTTGATAACAAACTCGTACGCGAAATTGACAAACTTAACTATATATACAACGTCGGCGGTAAGGACTTCCTGCAACAAGTCCGTTCGGCTGTCGGTCTGTAAGGAGGAAAAATGGAAGAAAAAACGGCAAAAGGGGATGAGACCCAAACGGCGCAAGAATTAACCGCCGAAGATTTGGTAAAAGAAAAGTTGGTTGAAAATTTTACTAACGTTAAAAAATACGTTCTTATCAATCCGGTGAAAGTTATGGATAAATATATTACCGAGTTGAATTTGGATTTTGACAATCTGAAAGGACGGGAAAATGCGAAATAAAGATTACGAACTAAAAAGATGTCCCGAAACCGACGGATATGAAGCGGGGGAAAGTTATGGAAATGCCATATACAACCGAATTTTCACCGCGATAAATATTCGCAAAGGAACGCTTATTTGCAATCCCGATTACGGCAGCGAGTTGTACAAGGTGGATAAGGCGACTAAACAAAACGAAACGCTTATTAAAACTTATGTTAAATCCGCATTAAAGCCGCTTTCAAATATTCTTAAAAACGTTTCCGTAAGCGATGTAAATATAGACACCGCTTCGGGAAAAGCGGAATTTTCCGTTAAATGCGATTATAACGGACAAACGCACAATTTCGATTATTGGATTAAAATTTAATTAAGGGGTTATCCCTACGGAGGTAAAAAAATGATAACAAAAATTAAAATGTTCGCCGTCGTCGGCATTGTGATAGCGTTTTTGGCAATGGGTTTTAAGATTTACGACGAAGGCAAAATTGCAGGCGATTTGCGCGGACAAATTGCCGTCTTGAAAATAAAAAACGAACTGTTACAAAAAGAAAGCCGCGAATTAAAAGCGCAAATTGACGATGGACAAAAACAGTTGAATAATTGCAAAAAACAATATAACGACTGCGCCGACGATTTGAAAAAAGAAAAAGCGCGTAACGTCAGAAAGGAAGCGAGGGCAGGGAAATGAGTGAGATTTTAACCAAAGACCAATTACTCAAAATCAACGGCGGCAAAAATGAAAAACAAGTCGATTATTACATCGACGCATTGAACGAAATTTTGCCGAAATACGAGATAAATACGCCGCTTCGAATTGCGCACTTTCTTGCGCAAGTTCTCCACGAAAGCACGTATTTGAAAGACGATACGGAAAATTTGAATTACAGCGCGGCAGGATTACTTAAAATATTTCCAAAATATTTTCCCGACGAAGCAACGGC
>WRFX01000168.1 GCA_009787445.1 Chitinivibrionia bacterium
GCGCGTTCGGTACGCGCTTTCGGGATAATCCCGTTACTCTTGTATCACGGTAAGGCAGGCGAGTTTTTTGTGGTGTATCCGTCATTCCTGGTATTTCAATCCGTTCTTTTGCCGAAATAAATATCGGCTCTTTGGTCGCATTGCCTGTTACTGCAACCTTCACAAAAATTTTCACAGCAAATATCATCGACAACAATAATGTCTTCATTGTCGTTTCTCCATCGCACATCGCGTAAGTCGTATTCATACGCAAATTTCATTGCTTCCTGTCGCGTCTGTGCTTCAACCACAAAGCTTGCTCTGTACGTTACAGTTTTCTTTAATGATACATTAAATTCCATTTTTCACCTCTCTTTCTTTCGCCGAAATAAATATCGGCTCTTTGGTCCCATTGCGTTTACGCAAATATCTGCACCATCCTGCCTGACGACATATCCCGCAACATTTGACGTAATTCATTTTTATCTTTTCCGGTTTGATATAAGACGCCAAAATATCGCAAAAGCGAAATTTTTTACAGCCGACAGCGCACAAACAGACGTTATTTATAGCGCCGTTATTGCTTCTGTGAATTGTCGCGTCGACGTGTTCGCAGCGGTATTGGCAGTATTTCTGCTCTATACTATGCGGAAAAGTCGTTATTTTTGCTTCACTCATTTTTTTACTCCTTTCGAATTGAATCCGTTACGATACCAAATCTTCGGTCGCCGATTTTATGACGTCCGCCGAAATCGGAATGCCGTTTACTTCCGCGATACGAATACTATCCCATACCAAAAGCGCCAAAATTCGCATATTTCCGCCGCAGAGTTTAAAAAACGTGTTTGCAAGATGTTTGCTTTTGGGAATAAAAGCCGAAACAAAACTTTCAACGTCTTCGATTTCAAGCGGAACCGTCTTTTGATAAATCGCGACTCTCGAATACAACTGTTCGTATTCGCCGCGTTTTCCGCGAAGATTATGAATTAAAATTTCCGTTCCCACAAGCATAAGTCCGCAACCTGTCGCGTCGAAAAGCGAGCGAAGCAAATCAAGCGCCTTGTATTGCAAATGTTCCGCCTCGTCTATGATTATAAGCCGTTTTGTGCCTGTAAGACGGTCGCGACAGGTTAAAAAATTAGCGCGCAAAGAATATTCGGGTCTTATTCCGAGCGTTTTTACAAGTTCGATAAATAAATCCTGCGCGGTGCAGGACAAATCGGCGCAAACGTAAATTGTTCCGCGATTTTTCTCCGCGTAATTTTTACTCGCGGTCGTTTTGCCCGTTCCCGCACGTCCGCAAATTACCGCCAATTTGCCGTTTGCGCGGCATACGTTCGCTATCGAATTTATTCTGCGAACCGTGTCTATCTCCACAATCGGCGCGTCTTGAATTTTGTCTTTTTGCGCTTCGATAAAACCCAAAAGCGCGTTTTCAACGTTTTCGTTGTCGCCCGTGTATTTGCCCGACAAATACTGCGAAACAGCCGCGGCGGATATGCCCGCGCCTTTCGCCAACGTGTTAGCGGACACGCCGCTTTCCGAAAGATAACTTTTAATAACGTCCAAGGCGACTGTCGCCTGCGTGTTACTCATAGCAACCTCCTATAATAAAGTTTATGTAAACAACAGGGTATAATACCCTCAATATCGTTTTAACTCCCGCCATTTTTCCTGCGGCGGTATAAAATCCTGTCCGACGGCGACTGCCGGAAGTTTCGTGCCTTCTTGCTCTTGTTTTTTCGCCGCCGCAATATCAACGTCGAATCTGTTTAGCGCGACAAAGCCGTTTTCAATTATTTTTTCAGACGTATCAAGACCGCGCGTTTCGGCAAGTTTTTTGCGCGTCGCGGCTATTCGAGCGTGCGCGGTTTCGGCAAGTTTTTCAGTCATGTCGGGCTTGAAGTCCTTTTTATGTTTTGCGATTTCTCTATTTGTCGAATCTACCCGTTTTAACGACGATACTAATTTTTCGCGCTCGGTTTCCGTCTTGAAATCAATAAGTTTCGGTATTCTTTTAAGCGCCGTCGCTTCGCAGATAAAGTTGTCGTTTTCGCCATAGCAAAAAACTTGGGGAACTATATTGCTTGAACCGTTATTTGGCGGTATTCGTAGATAAACCTTTTCGCCGAGCATTGCCCCAAATTTATCGTGCCAATAATAAGTATTCGTTTTTTCGTCTAATATGCCGTTGCCGCGAATTGTTTTCGGTTCGGTCATTCTACTGCACATAAACATTAACGACTGTTGCGAATGCGACTCCTTTTTCGCCGCGTATTCGGCATATCCGTCGTTCCATAATGTTATTGGGTTTTTGCCTTTGTTTTCGCCCGATTGATACGTATAAACGTTGTGTTCTTCGCGTAAATATTTGTCAAACGAAACACGTACCTGCTCGATTGTCGGAAACAATTTTTCCTTTTCCTGCATTATTTGGATTTTATTGTAAATATCGGGATGACGGGTAACGTCGACTCCGAAATACGTGAAAAACCAGCGGCAATATCCGCGGTGAAGCCGTTGAAATTCCCGTTCAATATCTTTGCCGTGATGATTGCGGACGCGGGCAAAATGTTCTTTTATTCCGAATAATTGACAAGTTGTCAGGCGCGATTGTATTTGGGATATTTCTTCAGGCGACAATTTAAGTATAGCGCGCCCGCCGGTGAGAGTTTTTGCACGATATGTTTTGCCGTTATCGACTATTATATTTTCGGGAGCGCGATACGCCAAAATTCCTTTGTAAAGCGCAAGTAAAATATGCTCGACTTTCTGGTCGTCTTCGTGTATTTCGTATCCGACAAAACGCTTGCTTTTTCGTCCATCCAAGCGGTAAGCCAAGCCCGCGCCTGTTTGCCGTCTTTGCCTGTAATATAAAAATCGAATAACATCGCGTCGCCTATCCACGTTTCGCAGGGAAGCGCGACCGAAACTCTTGGAACAGACGCTCCCCAAGTGCGCAACGCTTTCTCTTTGCCTTGACGAAAATAATCAATTTGCGCTTGGCTGTATAGTTTTCGCGTTCGATATAAAAAAGTCGAGGGAGCGGCGAAATCCTGCGGGTCGCGCCCGCCGAGCATATATTCCCAACTCTCTTTTATTGAATGTTGCGAGCCGCTGAAATATGCTTGTAAAAATAATTTTAAATCGTCTTCTTGTATTTTGGATTTGGATTTGTTGTTGCCGCCGTAATCTCCAAAATCGTCTATAAATTTTTGTATTCCGTGTTCCCGTATTTTCTTTACTATTTCTTTAAATCTTTTTGGCGTTAGCGCACTCGGCAAAACCGATTTTTCATTTTCCTTCTTCAAAAAATCTTTTAATTCTTTGCGCGTTTGTCCGATGTCCAATAGCCCATTTTCCTGCGCTTTGCGAAGTGTCGCGTATATAAAGTTAAATCGATTGCGTTTCGTCTGCGAAAACATAGCGATTTGCTCGCTTTGCGAAGGCGTTAAATCAATATTCAACGGCTCTTTAATAGGCGTTAAACGTTGGCGAGCTTTATGTCTGCCGATAATTTTTAACGGTCTCTTTTTGCCGTATTTTTTGTATAATAAATTTTCAAAGTAAGTGTGCCACTGCGCGATTTCAAGTTCGGGATAACCGAGTTAGCGAAGATGTTCGGCGTATTTCTCGGCGGGGTTGACATGGCGACGGAGGAGACGGCGGATATTTATTTCGCCAAGCCCTTCGCGGCATTTGCCGAATATTATTCTTGCGAAATTTCTATTGCTCATTTTGCGCTTTCGGTTTTTTTGTTCAGTGAAGCATTATAATGTTCGACAAGCAAAACAAACGCTGGTAATATAGGGCAGTCTTTGCAACTTTTTTTTATACAATTTTTAGTTAATCTTGAAGTCATAACAATTCTCCTTTCTCAACCAACCAGTCCAATTCAAGTCCGTAATTATCTTTCAGACGTTTCAGCGCCAACAGCGACGGAAAGTAATCGCTATCAAGGTCTAACCACCTTCTAACAGTATCAGCACTCACGTTGACCAATCTTGCTATGTCGATTTGCTTTATTTTTTTGTTTTTGCAAAAAAGAATTAACCTCTCTTTTGTCTTTTTAATAAAAACTTGCATATTTGCCCCTTTCTGCGCTTTTTTACGCGGATTTTTAGTATTTTTACAGAATTATTAAGTATTTCACTCAACAATACAGCCACACGATATATAATATACTAAAATTCGCTGTATTTTGCAAGGAAATATTGAATTTTGCTGTAATTTTCTATAAAAAAGGGGTTTTTGTGGATTTTGACTGCGCGGAAACAAAAAAAAGATTTACGGATTTTTGTAAAAAAAACAAGATTACGCAAGTAAAATTAGCAGAAGCCGTTGGGCTAACGCAGGGAAGCGTTTGCCGATGGTTTGATGTCAAGTCGGACACTATGCCTACGTTTCAGGCGCTTTATTGGCTTGTTGCGAATTTTAGGTTAGATTTAGAATGGCTTATAACAGGCGCAAAAAAAGCAGAAACCGAACCACTTGACAATAGTTTGACGGAAATAATAAAAGAGTTGTTAGAAAACAATAAAAAAATAGCAGAGAATCTGCTTAATAAACTTTTAAAGGATTAAAAAGGAGTAGTTATGGACAAAAAAGTAAATTTTAACGAAAAAAGAGAAGAGGTGTCGGAGTTTGCGGAAAGTAGCAGGGCTAACGATAAGGTTTTCGTTATGGCAAGAGATACGCCTGTAAAACAACCACAGCCGCAAAACATAAACAGCGGAGAGAAAAAATAGTGGAAATCGTAAACGTTTGCGTTGCCGTTGTGTCAGCTCTTGCCACTTTTGGCATGGTACTAATTGCTCGGTGTCAATTACCTAAGATTACGAAACAATTAACACAAGGGCAATTAATGACCGTGTTAGAGATAGAGTCGCAAATGAATGAAAGAAAACAAGAACTTAGCAAAATGTCTAAAATAAAAATGGAATCTAAAGAAGAAGGGAAAGATGTTCTTCCTTCTTTATACCTATACATTGATGCAACTGTAGAAAATTACCTTAATTCTATTGATAGATTATGTTTTTGCATAGATAAAAAATACTTAGACGGAAAAGATTGGAAAACAGAATACCGAGATATGATATTTAATACAGTTGAGACTCATAAAGAAAAATACGACATAACATCGCCATACATTAATACTATTAAAAAGGTTCAATCCTAGTTAAGTATAAAAACGAGTACTTAAATTTACTCATTTATTTACCCGTTTTCTCATAAAATACAATACGCCATTTATAAAATGT
>WRFX01000169.1 GCA_009787445.1 Chitinivibrionia bacterium
CGGTCGCTTGTTTTGTCGTCGACGGATTATAAGAAATCGCCGCCATTTGTTTCGTATGCCTGCTTGAAGCCATAGACGTTTGTTTTTGCCGCGCCGCTTTCGCTTCTTCGCCGTCTACAACGCCGACCAAATCGCCTACCAAATCGTTCATAGTCATCGCTTGCGAACTCAATTCTTGCGAACTCGCCGCCAATTCTTCGCTCTGACTCGCGTTACTCTGCGTTACTTGGTCCATATTCGCCACCGCGCCGTTTACCTGCGAAACGCCGCGGGCTTGTTCTTCCGCCGCGCCGGTAATTTCGGTTACGATAACCGCGATTTTGCTTGCGGAATCCGTAATTTTTCCTATCGCTTCGGCGGTTTCGTTTGCCAAAGTTACGCCCGCTTGGCTATTTTTTTGCGAATTTTCTATAAGTTCGGCGGTTTTTTTCGCGCTTTCGGCGCTTCTTTGCGCTAAATTTCTAACTTCTTCGGCGACGACTGCAAATCCTTTGCCCGCTTCTCCCGCCCGAGCCGCTTCAACAGCCGCGTTTAACGCGAGTAAATTTGTTTGGAACGCAATTTCATCTATATCTTTAAGAATTTTTGCGGTTTCGTTGCTCGATTTTTTTATTCCTTCTACCGCTTCTTGCAAACGTTGCATCGCTTCTTGACTTTCTTTCGCTTTTTGCACGCTGTCCTGAACTAAAACGTCGGCGTTTTTGGCGTTGTCGGCGGTTTGTTTGGTCATAGACGTAATTTGATTTAGCGAAGCGGAAATCTCTTCCAAATTGCCCGCCTGTTCGCTCGCTCCCGCCGCAAGAGATTGCGCCGCGTTAGATATTTCTCCCGAAGCGGTAGTAACGTGTCCCGAACCCGAAGAAAGTCCGCTTATCGCCGCAGAAATAGGACCGACAATGGAACGCGCAACTAAAACGCTCAATACGACTCCCGCAATTATAGAAACAAGTATTAAAACAAGCATAACTATAACTCCCGTTTTAAGCGACACAGCCGCCGCGTCCGCCAAAGTCGTATTTCTTGTGATAACTTTGTTTATTAGAGTATCTACGCCGTCGCTAAAATCGGCAAGCATAGATAATTGTTTGTCGCGAAACAAATTTCTCTGCATATTCAACACTTCATATCTCTCAAACATAACGAAATAATTCTGAAATTCCTGTTTTAACGCGCCGATTCTTTTTAGAAAATCGTGCGAAAGCGTTTTTGAGTCGAGCAAAATGTCAAAATGGCGCGTGGATTCTTTCGCAAATTCTCTAACCTGTTCTAATCCGCTCGTGTCCGTCGCCAAAAGAAATCTGTTTACTCTCGTAGTTCCCTTTGAAATGTCGGTAAAAAGATAAAACATAATGTCGCGGTCTTTGGCTATGGAAGTGTTCATTCCCGCGTCGCGTTCGGTGTTCATATCGGTTCTTATCTGTTCGGCTTCCGCCGTCAATATGTCGGACGAAGATTCAAATTTCGCTTTCAATTCGTTTTGTTCTATCGCCAATAAAAAAACCGAGTCGGTTATGGTTACCAAAGTTTTTTCGTCGGGTTCCAATTTTCTTAAAAGTTGAGGAATAAGAGGCAGGTCGTCGGCGGTTTTCAATAATTCGTGAAAATCCATAAAACGCGCTTCAATATTTTCAAATCCCGTTCTTACTTCCGGAATAAGTTCGGCGTTTGACGTGCGGCTAAAATCGCGAAGCGCAACTCTAAAATCTCCAAAATCCGATAAAAGATGCGACGCTATATTTATTGCGGGAAGCGCCTGATAAGCCGTTTGCGCCGACGCTCTGTTTGCCGAAACCATATTTAAGCCCGCTATAAATCCGATAATAACGGCAATGGCGATTAACGCCGCCGCCAGCATAGTAATTTTTGCGCTTAATTTTAATTTGTTGAACATAAAATAACAACTCCTTGTAAAAATAAAAAAATAAAAGGACAAATTTATCGTTTGCCGTTTTTTAAAAAATACATAAGCAAATATATAACGCTTGCCCCGCGAAAATACGAAAGTAATGTTTGAAAAATCAATAGAAAACGTAAAATTTTTGCAAAATTATGCTTTTTTATCTTAAATATTGTATAAAATTCACAACTTTACTGCGACAACCATACCGAATTTACCGAAGAATGCGCGTTTAATTTGTCCAAAAATACGTAGGAGTTATTTACTTTTACGTTTTGGCTTTTCAATTCAAATTCCGAACCGCTTTCCGAAACGAAATGAACGCTCAAAGAACAATCGCCTTTTTGATTCGCGCAAATTTTAACGATTTCGTCGAGATTTTCTTCTTTTAATTTATCGAGCGACAATTCCAAATGAACTTTGTTTAAGAAAGAACGAGCGTCTTCTATCGGAATTATTTTGTCGGCGGTTATTTTTACGCTGACTCCGTTTTCCGCGCTTTCGCTTTCTTTTTCGTTTTCGCCGATTTCGACGGAAGTTCTGCCTTTTACGACTATTATTTTATCTTTTTGCGTAAATTCGGAATACGCCGAATATTTGTCCGCCCAAAGCGCGATTTCGGATTTTATTCCGTAAATATCTTCTAAAGTTAAAAACGCGAAAGAACGTCCGTCTTTTTTTGAACTTAAAACTTTTCTGTCGGTTATTATTCCCGCGATGCTTTGCGTGGTTTCGTGCAATTTCATTAAATTGGAAAATTTTACGCCGTTTGAAAACGAATTTTCATTGTCTTCAAAACCGTTTTCGTCGTTTTCGCCTTTTTCCAAGCCGAGTTTGAGCGTAGAAATTCCGTCGATTTCGTATTTGTATTTATCTAACGGAGAGCCGCTTGCGTAAAATCCCAAAACGGCGCGTTCGCATTGAAGTTTGTAGTCAAAATTCCATTCTTCCAAATTTGGAATTTTCGGCGGCGTTATTACGTCCTGAACTCCGCCGAACATTGAAACCTGATTGCTCGTTTTTTCTTCTTTAATCGCTCTTCCGTATGCGTTTGCCGCTTCTATGACTTCAAAATGTTGCGAGCGGGTCATTGCGAAACAATCGAATGCGCCCGAATAAATTAAACTTTCGATGGCGGTTTTATTTACTATGCTCAAATCGACGTTTGCGCAAAAATCGAAAAAGTTCTCAAAATTGCGACCGAGTTCGTTTCGAGCGTTTACTATATTGTCCGCCGCTTTTTCGCCGACGCCTTTTATCGCATTAAATCCCACGACGATATTTTTTCCTTGAATCGCGCAAATTTTCTGCGAAACGTTTATGTTCGGCGGCAAAATTTTTATTCCCATACGCTCGGCTTCGTTTCTTGCGGTAACAAATTTATCGCTTTGTCCCATCCGCGAAGTAACGACCGCCGCCATATATTCCGTCGGAAAATGCGCTTTTAAATACGCGCTTTGATACGAAATATGCGCGTAAACGCAGGCGTGCGCCTTGTTGAAACCGTAAGACGCGAACTTTTCCATATCAGCCCAAATTTTTTCGGCAGTTTTTTCTTCTATGTTTTTTCTTTTTGCGCCTTCTATAAATTTCGGATGCATTTCTTCCATTTTGTCGTGCAGTTTTTTACCCATCGCCTTGCGCAGTTCGTCCGCTTGTCCCATAGTAAAATCGCCGATTTCCCGCGCAATGCTCATAACTTGTTCCTGATATACGATAAATCCGTAAGTAACGTCGAGAATCGGCGCGAGTTTGGGATGATGATAAGTAATTTTTCGTTTGCCGTGTTTCGTTTCTATAAGCGGTTCAATATTGTCCATAGGACCGGGGCGATACATAGCCGTCATAGCAGTCAGGTCTTCTATGCTGTTTGCCTTTAATTGTTTTAAGTATTTTCGCATTCCCGGCGATTCAAACTGAAATATTTCGACAGTATTCGCCTTTTGAAAAATTTCTTTGAAAGTAAATTCGTCGTTTTCGTCGATATCTTTCCAAAGGTCTATCGTTTTTTTGTGGTTCAATTTTATCAAATCCGTCGCGTCTTTTAGAAGCGTTAATGTGCGCAGTCCCAAAAAGTCCATTTTTATCATTCCGCAATCTTCTATGTAATGCATATCAAATTGCGAAACGACCGGCTTGTCGTCGCCCGCTTGTTTTGAAACGGGCGTCCAATTTCTAACGTCGCTGGGAGCGATAACCACGCCCGCCGCGTGAACTCCGGGTTGACGGGCAAGTCCTTCAAATTTTATGGCGTACTTAAATAATTCTTCGTATTGCGGATTTTCCCTGATTTTCGTTTTAAGTTCTTCGTTCGCTTCAATCGCCTGTTTTATGGTCAAGTCGCCTGTTTTTATTCGCTGATAATTCTTGTCTTTTTCCGCTTTTTTATCTTCCAAATCGTTTGCCGCCGAAAGTCCGTCGCCAATAAGTTTTGCCAAAATATTCGCTTCGTTAAGCGGAATTTCCATAGTTCTCGCGACATCTTTTACAGCCATTTTCGCCTGCATAGTGCCAAAATTTACTATTTGGCAAAAATTTTCTTTTCCGTATTTGTCGCGGCAATAATTCAAAATATCTTGTCTTTTGTCTTCCGCAAAATCCGAATCGACATCGGGCAGCGACACTCTTTCGGGATTCAAAAATCTTTCAAAAAACAGTCCGAATCTCAAAGGGTCTACGTTGCTTATTTCCACGCAATAACACACCAAAGAACCCGCCGCAGAACCTCTTACTCCGCGCAAAATTTCCAATTCGTCGGCTTTTTTCAAAAAATCGCGAACAATCAAATAATATCCCTGAAATCCCATTTTTATTATGGTTTCAAGTTCGTATTCCAAACGCTCTACGACTTCTTTTTCAAGCGGATTTTTATATAATTTTTTTGCGCCTTCGTATGCGATTTCGGTTAAATATTCCGCTTCTTTTAGCGCGTTATAAAATTCAGGCGAATTTTCGCCTTCCTTATCGATTTTCGCCGACCAAAATTTTGCTTTGCCGTCGTCTGTTTTTACCCAGTTTTTTATTTTTTCTATGAGTTCTTTGTGTTTTTCTTCGCTGAAATCGAATTTCGGCACTCCCGGACTTGGCATTTGCGCGTCGTTTTTAATTTTGATTTTTCCGCCGCAGCGTTTCGCTATCTCGTAAGTATTGCTAAACGCTTCGGGAATTTCGGGGAAAAGTTTCGACATCTCTTCGGGCGATTTCAAATAAAACTGGTCGGTCGAAAATTTATATCTGTTTGGATTGCTCAATTTGTCCTGCGTTTGCAAGGCGAGCAATACCTCGTGCGCCTGCGCGTC
>WRFX01000170.1 GCA_009787445.1 Chitinivibrionia bacterium
ATTTACACATTATATAAATGGCGCATTGTATTTTATGAGAAAGTAAAGGGGAAAAATATGAAAAAATTGAAACTTTTTAAATGTTTAACTTATCTTGAACCTAAAAAAATTAAGAAAATAAATCTTAACGAAGGCGTTTACACCGCGGAAATATACAACTTGCAAGGACGCATAGTCAGCGTAGCCGAAATTGTCGAGATTAACGCAGAGAAGGACGAATATTACGTTGTATTGCAAACCGACAGCATAAAAAGCGGAATGTTTATTCTTAATATAAAGCAAAATGGACGGTCGGTATTTACGCAAAAAATTTTTATAAATGGAAACGTGCCTGAAAGTCGAAATCGCAGTAATTGAATTTTTTTGTTATGGATGGACGCATCGGTGTGATACGTCCCTTTTTTTGTTTCGCAATAATGTATTTTCCCTGAAAAACTAACAATTTAGTAAATATATCAATATCACCTTGACACTATGCGCGGCGATATAATATTTTGTGCCTCGTAAACTAACGGAGGACTAGGCTAGTTGGTAAGTCAGCGGTCTTGAAAACCGTCGCCGTAAGGCTTGGGAGTTCGAGTCTCTCGTCCTCCGCCGTTAAATTTGGAGGGGTCGCGTAATGGTAGCGCAGCGGTTTGCTAAACCGTGACCGGTTTTCGGTTTCCGGGTTCGATTCCCGGTCTCTCCGCCATTTTAATTGTATTTATTATGAACTTAATGCTTATAAAACCAAACGATTTTGTTGATGAAAATCTTGTAGAAATTTCGGATTTTCGCTTTGAACACATAAAAAAAATATTGAAACTGAAAATTAGCGACACTATAAAAACAGGTGTCTTAAACGGAAAAATCGGCGCGGGAAAAATTACAAAAATAGACGAAAAAAGCGTAAAATTAGAAATTCTTTTGGATAAAGAACCGCCGCCAATAAATCCGTCTATACTTTTTTGCGCACTGCCGCGTCCCAAAGTTTTTCGCAGAGTTTTGCTAAACGCGGTTTGTTTCGGAGTAAAAGAAATTCATTTTTTTCAGGCGTTTAAGGTAGAAAAATCATATTGGCAAAGTCCGTTTTTGTCGCAAGATTCAATAAATAAAATTGTCGAAAACGCGCTTATGCAGTCGGTAGATACGATTTTGCCCGAAATTTATTTTCATCGTCTGTTTAAAAATTTTGTCGAAGACGTATTTTATAAAAAAACGCAAAAATTCCCTTGTTTTGTATTTCATCCGACGGCAGAAAATTTGCGAATTTTCGATTGTAATTCTAAAAAATGCGGTTTTGTAATCGGTCCGGAAGGCGGTTTTACGTATTATGAAATTGAACTTTTTCTGAAAAATAACGCAAAAATTGCAAGTTTAGGCGACAGAATTTTGCGCGTCGAACAGGCGGTTTGCAGCGTTTTGGGCTTTAATTATTCGGGAAATTTGCAATAATGTAAATTGTATTTTACGGTTTTTATAATAAATTCGTTGCTTGCGGTTCCGCCGTTTATCATATCGTAAAGCGCGACCATTTCGGTAAAAAAAGTTTGTATTTCCCGCGAATTTATTTCGTTGCGGATAAGTCCCAAGCGGGTTTCAAGCATTCTTCTAAATCCGTCGGCGTAATCTTTGCGAAATTTTTTATCGCCGATTTTTAATTCGTCAATCGATTGAGCCATATTGTAAAACAACTGATATTTTATAATTTTCTCCGATTTTTCTGCAAAATCGCTGCTGTTTCCTCTCGAAAGATTTATTTTTAACGACGCCGTTCCCGATAAATTTGAGCGCATTATTATGTTTTCGTAATCAAAATCGATATCGACGTCGCTGTTTCTTTTCGGGCGATTTTTCAATTCAAAAAACAAATTTACCGTATCGCCGAGAACCAATTTCGGAATAAAATTTTTAGATAAAATACTATCTTGAAAATTCGTAATTTTAATTCCGTCTCTAACCGTAAATTCAATATCGACATTTTTCGTATGCACGGGATTTGTTATGTGCGCAAACATCATTTCAAATTTGTTTTTAAGCAAATCGGCTCTGTCTTTTCCTGCAAAATACGCTCGTCCGCCCGTTTTTTCGGATAACATAATAGCCGCGTTTTCGTCAAAATCGTCGCCGTGTCCTATCGTATAAACTTGCACTCCCAATTCGTTCATCGCCGAAGTAAATTTTTTTTCGTAAGAATTTCCTTCGCCGTCTTCGTAAGTCGACCCCAAAACCGACATTACAAGATTTTTCCCGTCGCTTCGCCGTCCTTTATTTTGCGAAAATTCCGAAACCACTCTGTCGAGCGCAGCCAAAGGGTCGCGCCTTCTTTCAGTGCCTATTTCCGAGAGTAGCGTATTTATTCGCTCCCTTCCCGTAAAACCGATTGCGGAAAGCGGAAGAAGCGTGCGAGAATATTCGCCGTATAAAATAATTCCAAAATAATCGGCGTCGGAAAGTCGCTTTACGAGTTCGATTCCGCCGTTTATGGTTTCTTGGCGAACGTTTCCTACAAAACTTTCGCTAACGTCTATAAGATATAAAACCTGAAGCGGCTCGACATTGTTCTGTTGCTGCGTATTTTCGGGATAAACCGTAAGCATTATCGGATAAGTTTCGGCGTTTTGCGTCCATTCTTTATGTTTTGGATTTACGCGAAGTTCCACGCCAAAAATAGTCGCAAAAAAAGTTAATATCGTTAAAATAACAACTATAATTTTTTTCATATTTCAATCCAATTTGAAGTTTCTGCCCAAATAAACTTTTCTGGCGTTTTCGTCTTCGGCGAGTTCTCGCGCACTTCCGTGAATAAGAATTTGCCCTTCCGCCATAATATAAGCCCTGTCCGTCGTGCGAAGCGTTTCGCGGACGCTGTGGTCGGTTATCAAAATTCCGTAACCTTTTTCTTTTAGTTCATAAACTACGGTTTGAATATCTTCTATGGCAATCGGGTCGACGCCCGCAAACGGCTCGTCAAGAAGAATAAAATCCGGCTCTATCGCAAGAGTTCGCGCGATTTCTACCCGCCTTCTTTCGCCGCCCGAAAGCATATATCCCTGACTTTTGCGCAAATGCGATACGCGCAATTCTTCAAGTAATTGTTCCATTTTTTCTTTTCGGCGTTTTCTGGGAATTTTCGTTTGTTCCAAAACTCCCATAATATTTTCGGCGACCGAAAGCCGTCTGAAAACTGACGCTTCTTGCGGCAAATATCCTATTCCGAGTCGCGCCCGCTTATACATCGGAGTTTTCGTGATTTCTTTGCTGTCCAAAAATATTTTTCCGCCGTTTGGACGAACCATTCCGACTATCATATAAAATGTTGTCGTTTTTCCCGCGCCGTTTGGACCCAAAAGTCCTACGATTTCGCCTTGATTTACTTCGAGCGAAGTGTTATTTACGACGATTTTTTTGCCGTAAATTTTCAGCAAACTGTTGGTTTTTATCGTTCTTTTTTCCACATCGCCGTCCAATTTAATTACTCCTGACTGTTTTCTTTTTCGTATTGTTCAATATCGGCTTTTGCGACTACCTCAATAGTTCTGTCGTAATCGATATTGTTCACGTTTCCGCCCAAATCCAAAATCATTTCAATGTATTCTATGGACGATTTTGTTATCTCTTCGCCCGGACACAAAACGGGTATTCCGGGCGGATACGGCACGACGCTCGCGGTAGAAATTCTTCCTTCGGATTCGGAAAGCGGAACCCGCACGCTCGCCATACTAAACGCGTCGGAAGGCAAATATTTTTGTTCTGGGATAGTATCCAAACGCATATTTTTAAGCGGAAGTTCTTCGTGATATTTATTTTCCTCGTGAATTACGACCAAAGCGTTGAAAAGAGCGTCAAAATCTTCTCGTATATTATCCATTGTGGAAATAAAAACGACGTTGTACAAATCGCAAAGTTCGGGCTGAACGTTAAATCTGTTTCGCAATTCTCTGTCCAAATCGAAGCCCGAAATTCCTAACTTTCGGCAATGAATTACTATTCTTGTCGGGTCGAAATTAAACACGTCGGCGTTTTGGTCGACTATTGATAGGCGCGTTAAAACCTGCATTTTCAATTTGAAAAGTTTTATGTTGTCGAGCAGTTCGCCGAGCAGTTTTTCGCCTTGCGTCGCCAAAAGTTCCCGCGCAATATCAAGCGACGACATTAAAATATACGACGGCGAAGTCGTTTGAATCATTACCAAAATATGTTTTAGAATATTATCGTCAATCAAGTCGGAACGGACGTGCAAAAGCGACGCCTGCGTAAGCGCCAAAAGCGTTTTGTGCGCCGATTGAATGCAAATATCCGCTCCGCCTTCCATCGCGCTTTCGGGAAGTTCCTGATGGAATTTGAGGTGCGGACCGTGCGCTTCGTCCACAAAAAGCGGCTTTTCGTGATTATGGCAAACTTTTGCAATTTCGCGAATATCCGAACAAACGCCGTAAAAATTCGGAGAAGTTATAAAAACGCCCTTGCAATCGGGATTTTCGAGCAACGCTTTTTCTATCGATTTTGGCGTAATATGCGCCGAAATTCCGTATTCTTCGTTGTATTCGGGAGTAACGTAAACGGGAACCGCGCCCGCAAGCGTAAGCGCCGCCGCTACTGACCTGTGGCAGTTTCGCCCGACGATAAGTTTGTCGTTGTGATTGCAAAGCGTAAGAATTGAAGCCAAAATTCCGCAGGACGAGCCGTTTATCAAAAAAAACGTTTTGTCCGCGCCGAATAGTTGCGCCGCCAAATCCTGCGCTTCTTTTATTATGGTTTCGGGAAAGTGCAGGTTGTCCGTTCCCGGAATTTCGGTTACGTCGATTTTTGGAATGTAATCTATAAATTCCTGCGGCAATCCGCGTCCGTGTTTATGTCCGGGCATATAAAACGACACGGGATTCGAGTCGACATATCGTTTAAGCGCGTTAAAAATAGGAGTGTTCATTTACTTTTTCTCCTTGACAAATTACTTACGAAACGCCTAAAATACTTTTTGTAAATTGCGAATTTGGCAAAAAAATTTCATTTTTGCAACTTTTTTCGACATTGCTTATAAAAATATAGTATATTACTCCCGAAAACTAACCCAAACAACTTAAAAAACAACTAAAAAAAGAATGAAAGGTAAAACGGTATGAACAACAAAATTAAAAAAATTCAAAATAATTTCGCTATTTTGGTACGTACCGCATTATATTTTATTCTTATGAATAATAAGGTACGAGGAGAC
>WRFX01000171.1 GCA_009787445.1 Chitinivibrionia bacterium
TTATACATTTTATAAATGGCGTATTGTATTTTATGAGAAAACGGGTAAATAAATGAGTAAATTTAAGTACTCGTTTTTATACTTAACTAGGATTGAACCAAAAAAATTAAAGCAAAATTTTGGAAACGGAAATATTATGGATGAAGGATATATAAAATATCAATCGCGGCACGAAGAAGTAAACGGCTTACATTTACCGCCGCTTGCCGACGATTTGATAAAAGCGCGCGATTACCTTTATTCGCTCGGACTTATAGGCGCATACGTAAACGGAATAGGATTCGGAAATTGCAGTTTTCGCACGAAAAACGACGAATTTGTAATAACCGGCTCGGCGACCGGCGAAATAAAAAAACTGTCACATAAACACCTTTGCCTCGTGGAAAAATTTAGCATAGAAAAAAATACCGTTTGGTCAAAAGGCGCGATACGGGCGAGTTCGGAATCGATGACGCACGGAGCGGTTTATTCGGCGAACGATAAAATAAACTGCGTTCTCCATATTCACAGCAGAAAACTGTTTGATTATATGAAAGCGGGCGGTTTCAATTTTACGGCGCAGAATATCCCTTACGGAACGCCGCAAATGGCTATTTCCGTTATGGACGAAGTTAAAAAAATCGCAAATCCGCGCGGAATTATCGTAATGCTGGGACACGACGAAGGAATTATCGCGTTCGGCGAAAACATACAGGCGGCTTTAGACGAAATTCGGGAAATAATTAAGAAAAAGCCCTGTTGACCGCCGAGATAAGTGCGTTTGCGCTCGCCCACAAAGTATCCGTATCGATTCCTACTCCGAAATACGTTTTCTCGTCGTCCGTTTCTACGCTTATGTAAGCCGCCGCCGCCGCTTCGCTGCCTTCGCTTAAAGCGTGTTCGTCGTAAGTCGTAAGACGGTATTTAAAACCGTTTTTCGCCAAAATTATGGACAATGCGTTTATTACGCCGTCGCCTTTCGCCGTATCTACGATTTCGTTGCCGTTAATTTTCAATTTGGCTTCGAGAAAAATATTGTTTTCTGCGCTTTTTTCTATCTTTTCGCGCTTGGGCGTCATTCCTGTAAGTTCAATTTTGTCCTCGCGGTTCACAAATTCTTTTTTGAAAATCGACACGATTTCGTCGTTCGTAAGAACGCGTTTAAGGTTATCCGCCTCTTTTTGAACGAATCTTCCGATTTCGACCTGCATCGATTTCGGAATATTAAATCCGCCGCGCTGTTCAAGAATAAACGCCGCGCCCCCTTTGCCCGACTGCGAATTTATAGCGACTATCGCTTCGTAATCGCGTCCTACGTCTTTGGGGTCTATGGGCAAATACGGTACGTCCCAAAGTATGCGGTTTTCACGTTTGCGAAGTTTCATTCCCTTTGCTATCGCGTCCTGATGGCTTCCCGAAAAGGCGGTGAACACCAAATCGCCCGCGTATGGCTGACGGGGATAAATTTCCATTTCCGTGCATTTTTCATATACCTCGCGAATACCGTCAATATCGCTGAAATCGAGTTGCGGGTCGACTCCCTGCGTAAACATATTGAGCGCGATGGTCAAAATATCGGCGTTTCCCGTTCTTTCTCCGTTGCCGAAAAGCGTTCCCTCGACCCTGTCCGCGCCCGCCATAATTCCCAATTCCGTACTCGCTACGCCCGTTCCTCTGTCGTTGTGCGCGTGAAGCGATACCGAAACGTTTTCGCGCTGATTTATATTTCGGCACATCCATTCTATCTGGTCGGCGTAAATATTCGGAGTAGCGCATTCTACGGTGCTTGGCAAATTCAAAATCATTTTACCGCGTTTTGCAGGATTCCACAAATCGATAACCGCGTTGCTTATCTGCGCGGCGAAATCAAGTTCGGTGAGCGAAAAACTTTCAGGCGAATACTCAAATTGAACGTTCGCGCTGAAATTTTTCATAGAATCGATAATCATTTGCGTTCCGCTTGTCGCAATTTCTATAATTCCCTGTTTGTCTTTTTGAAAAACGTCGCGGCGCTGCGCGGGCGAAGTCGAATTATACAAATGAACAATAACGTTTTTCGCGCCTAAAAGCGACTCGAAAGTTTTATCGACGAGATGTTTTCTCGCCTGTACCAAAACTTGGATTGAAACGTCGTCGGGAATCATTTTTTCATCGATTAACATTCGCACGAAGTCAAATTCCGTTTGCGATGCCGACGGAAATCCCACTTCAATCGTTTTGAAACCTATTTGCAAAAGTTTATTGAAAAATACGATTTTTTTTTCTTTCGTCATAGGCGTATAAATCGCCTGATTGCCGTCGCGCAAATCGACGGCGCACCAAATCGGCGCTTTCGTAATTTTTTTGTTTGGCCAAGTTCTGTCTTTTATATCGACCGTTTCAAACGGTTTGTATTTTCCTTCTATAATCTGATTTTTATTCATTTTTACTCCTTTTTACGAGAGAAAATACTATTTGGCGAAAGTTTGCGGCAAATTTTAATTATTATTCACTTTTTCCAGTATTCTTTCCGAAACAAATATTATATTCACAGATAAATAACAAAAAACGGGAGAAAAAGATGACCAGAGAAGAGCAAAACGTCTTTTTGAATGAAGAATATGCGGAAGCGGTTCGCTATATGGACAACGCAAAAGAGGTGTTGCTAAAAGCAAAAAAAGACGGAAGCGTTTATACGGATAAAAAATATGTACGTATGGCTTGCGGAACGGCTTATAGCGGGGTAATGCTTGCTCTTGACGCTTGGTTTGTTATTAAAGAAATACCGAAACCCGACAAAAAACAGCGAAAATCGATAGAATACTATATGTCAAACATTACCAAAATAGACAAAAAATTGGTATCTCTTTTGCATTCGGTATACGATACTCTGCATTTGGACGGATATTATGACGGAATAACGAGCGTAAAAGTGATTAACGCAGGATTGGAAGACGCTTACGAAATAATTGACAAAATAAAACCCGAAAATCCTGTTGAAGTTAAAGAAAGCAAAGCAAACGCCGTAAAAAGAGTATTTAATAAATTGCAAATTTTAATTGCCGTAATGTTTATTTATCGATAAGAGCCAATGCCCTTTGTTTTCTGACGTTTGCCTGCGAAAGCATAGAATTTGACGCTCGTTTGATAATTTGTTCTTTCGTAAATCTTATACCGTAGTTGTCGCTGAACGACGACAATAAGTCGCTTTTTTCTTTTTGTAAATCTTCTATTTTTTCCTGAATTTTTACGCTTGTTTGGCTTACCGCATCTATCGTTTTGTCAATTTTGACTATAGCGTCTTTTGCGTTTCGCGCGGATTCTACGTTTGAACCGTGTTTAATATATTGGTATGCGTCAAATATCAATCCGTCAACGTCTTCAAATCTCGGAGCGATAAAATATGTATGTAGACGCTCGTTTTCAGTTTCAAAATCGGTTATTTCTTTAAGCGTTTTAAACGTTTTTTCAACGTCGTCTTTTTCGTCGTTGTTTTCATTTTCATTTTCAATAAAATTTTGTTCTTCAAAATTCTGTTGTTCGCAAACGGATAAAATATTAGACGTATCAGGCATCTTAATAATATCAGATTTTTGACCTATTGTTACGGCGAATAAATTTATTATATTATCTATTTTTTCGTCTAATAATTTGAAATCTAACTGCATATATGCGCGTTCGGTATCGCTGTAAAACCATTGCTGTGCTTTAAGCGCCAATTCGCGCTGTTCTTTAAGAAGTTTGTCTAATTCTTTTGTCGCGTCTTGCATTTTATTCAATGCGCTTTCTGTAATATCAAGTTCTTTCAGTGTTTTTTTTCTCTCTATCTGAATGCTAATTTTTTCCGAAAGCGTTAAAATTGCGGCGTCGCCGTTTTTTCTGTTGCGTTTAAATAAATTTTGCGGTTTTGTGGATTTTGGCGCAAGTTCCTGCGTTGAATATCTGCCGCGTAATCGTTTATTGTTTGAACGCGGCGCATCTTGACGATGCGTTGAAGAATTGTCGCTATCAATACGCATAAGATACCTCCGTCCGTGGAGTAATTGTTGTTATTGTGTTGAACGCTCTCGTTAATTTATCGGCATTTTTTTTAGAAACTTTAACTTTTTGTTATTTAAGAAAATATTATGTTTTTTTACTCACATTCATATAAAACCTTACCGACTCGGACGATATGCTCTTTCAATTCGGGATTTTCTATTTTTGAAAAAATTGAGCAATCGACAAAGTAAGGCAAATCGGATTCGTCCAAATCTCCGCAAATATGCAATAAGTCAAAATCGATAAATTTCTCGTCGGTTTCAAGCGCAATATCTATGTCCGAACCGTTTTTGTAGTTTCCCATCGCCCTGCTTCCGTAAAGAATAACTTTTTTTAGCGACCTGTATTTTTTGAAAATATCGTTCATCGTATTTAAGCAACGTTGCGAAAGTCCGAAATCCATTTATAAACCGTCCATTTTGGTTTCAAATTTGTTAAATTCTTCAATATAAAATTCGATAATTCTTTTTGTAAGACCTGTCGCGCTATCTTCATCGTACGCGTGGGCGGCGCGGTTTCTGTCGGCTATCATATCAATCCACATTTGCCCGTTTTCAATAATATTAAACTGCAACGCGTATCGAATCGAATCGCGGGAACCGTGAATTTCCTTTGCAACCCCCTTGTACGAAACAAAATCCTTCATTGTCTGCCAAGCGAGTTCAAAAGTAAATTCAAAACATTTTATCAACGCTTCAAGCGCAACTTTTACGGCAACTTTATCGCCGTTTGTTTGACTCTTTTCAAAGAAAAGCGCAGTTTCGTTAAGTCGTAAAAGCGCCTTTTTGTAATTTGAAAATCTCTGTTTCCAACGAATATCGGCATCCATTTTTTTAACTCCAAAAAAATTATAATTTTTACTGAAAATACTATTTGGCGAAAGTTTACGGCAAATTTTAATTTAAGTAATCGGCGGCGGATAAATATTTTTGCTTCAAAATGAAAAATTTTTTATTTTTTAAAACTTTTTTTCGCACTTCTCTCAAAAACAAATATTATATTACTCTCGAAAAACAACAAAAATTGCCCAAAAACGCGGTAAAAAAGAATGAAAGGAAATACGGTATGAAAAACAAAATTTGCAATTTTAACGATTTTAGTACATCTTTGATGTACACCGCATTATATTTTATTCTTATGAATAATAAGGTACGAGGAGACGGTACCCCCCCCCC
>WRFX01000172.1 GCA_009787445.1 Chitinivibrionia bacterium
CCCACCCCCAAGAATATAACTCGTTATTTTTCAGTAACTTACGCGCTGTTATACGAAGTAATACTTTAACTGCGTTATTTCGTTTCATTCAAAATTTCGACAAAAGAATTTTCTTTTGCATATATCATTTTTTTCACATTAACTTTTTAAAAAGGAGTAACTTATCATGGTTGCTAAAAAAATTTTTACCGCATTGACGGTATTTTGCGCATTGGCGTTTGTCGGTTGCAGCGACGACGATGAAAAAACGAATGAGAAAGATTCCCAGCAAAATGGACAACTGCCTTCTCAACTTAACGGAGTATGGATAGACGAATCGGATGGCGTAAAATTAGAATTTAACAACGGAAATTTTGTGTATTACGAGTCAAGAAATTGGTACGAATATCATCTTGTGGGAAAAGGAACTTATACCATAATAAACGAAAATACTATGACCACTACTACTACTCATATTCACGGCGATTATATTCACGACTATTATGGCGATTATTTTGACGGTATTATTGAGTCAAAATGGTACACAAAAAACGAGTTGAAAACGGCGTTAGCATCTTCGCCTTACGGACAATATGTTGACCTTACGGAAATCGACGAATTATTTGTGCCAACAGCAGGCGTTTATTCTATAAACGGCAATACGCTTACCATTAAAAACACTAGGATAGGCAATCAAGAACTTGTTAAAATATAAGTTTGTATCGGCGTTGCGTTTATAAATGTCGGGTATTTGAGTAAAAATATCCGACATTTCATTTTCCCCTTGCATTTTGCTTGCGCCATAATTTATTTTCCTGTTTCACTTTTACATTTTTTATGGAGGTATTTATGGCTAAATGGATTTGTTCCATTTGCGGTTACGCGCACGAAGGCGATACCGCGCCCGATAGTTGTCCGGTTTGTAAGGCGCCGGCGGCTAAATTTCAAAAACAGGATTCAAATTCTTTGAATTATGCGGCAGAACACATAGTAGGCGTTGCGGCAAACGTCGAAGAAGATATTAAAAAAGACCTTTTAATGAACTTGCAGGGAGAATGCGGCGAAGTCGGAATGTATTTGGCAATGAGCCGAGTAGCCGACCGCGAAGGTTATCCTGAAATTGCCGAAGCGTTTAAGCGTTATGCGTTTGAAGAAGCGGAACACGCGGCTAAATTTGCGGAACTTTTGGGCGAAGGAATTACGAACAGCACAAAGAAAAATCTGCAAATGCGCGTTGATGCCGAAAGAGGCGCGTGCGCCGGAAAAACCGATTTGGCGACGCGGGCAAAACAGCATAATTACGACGCGATTCACGATACGGTTCACGAAATGGCTCGCGACGAAGCCCGTCACGGCAGCGGTTTTGCAGGACTGTTAAAACGATATTTCGGATAGCGTATAAAACTGCGTTGAGATACGGAAATTAAGTTGAACTTCGTATCTCAACGCAACTACAAATATTTCCAATAATATCTGTACAAAATAAGTGCAAATAAAAATTGTGTTTATGTATATCGCGAAATCTTGACAATAGTATTTTGTTTTTGTTTTTTATTATTATGTCCATTTGTTTAGAAACTATATAAACTAAATGATAATAAAATTATCATAGCAAGTATAATTATGCTACCTATTGCGCCAACTGCGCCGCCGGCATAAAATCCTAAAAAGAAATCCGACGTTTTTTTTATTTGGTTATCTTCCGCTTCTTTTGTTTTTCTATTTATTTTCGTAATAATAAACAAAATCAACAAAATTAAAAACTCATAAACCAAAAATTCTCTTACAAAGAAATTGGAGAAAAAAAACAAAACGTTATTAAAAGCGACGAAAGCCGAAAATCCGCAAACAATACCCGTTTTTTCAAATGTAATTTCAGTTTTTTCGTCCTTCAAATTATTATAGAAAATCAAATAATAAACAATAAACAAAATAACGCAAATAAAAATCGGTATTGTTACGATAATTTTATCGATTCCATAAAGACCCGTAATATAAAGAGTAATACATAATAATATCGTGAATAACAATAACCTTACGTATGTAATATTATAATTTTTCTTTTTTAATTTTCCCAAAACAAGCAATAAAGCGTCGACTAAATTTATAAGGCAAAAATTAAAGGAAGCGACAAATAAAAAAGTTCCCATACAAAGAAACAATATAAAAATCACATCGCTACTGCTATTACTGATAGCAGTAGCCGTAATGGGCAACATAATAGCGATAGAATTTGTTAACGTAACTATTATTCTTAATTTCATTATGTTTCTCCTTTAATTTTTTCTAAAAAATAATATTTTCTGCGGATATTTTTGGGAAATTTGAAATCATTACTTTCCATACAATTCTTTATGCGTACCAAAATTTTCAAGGTTATGAATTATTATTGTTCCGCTTTTGCTTATAGAGTAGATTATTCTTAAATCATAATCCGCGTCAAACGACCAAAATCCCTTATATGTTCCCTGTAATTTGTGTATCCTTAAACCTCTGTCTTCATAATTAACAAATTTTTGTAACGCAATGGAAATCAATTTTTGTTTTTGCACGTCGACATTTTTTAACTTTTTCGCAAATCTTGAAGATATTGAAATATTTCGTCTATGCATTATCCATCGCTCTTTTCAGAAAAACATCTACATTTTCTTCTGCGTTCATATAAGTATAGTTTTCGTTTTTTTTGCTCTTTTCAATTTCTTCCAATATTTCGGGATTTATAAATTTTTTATCTTCTTCGTCAAAAAGCCAATTTCCGTTTTTGGTGGAATTTGCTTTTATTTCTTCCTGCGAAGGTATTTTATTGTTGTTTATAGCGGTATAAATAAACATTTTCACGGCGGAAGCGGTATTTGTTCCCAACCTGCCAAACAACATATCGGCTGCATTTTTTATGTCGTTATCAAGACGAATACTTAATGTTTTTGACATACATTCCTCCTTATTTTATTGCAAAAATACTATTCGCCGCAAAATAAAAAAAGGAAAACCGAAAATTCAGTTTCCTTACAACAAAAAAATTGGTATCGGGGAAATATTATTTGGTTTTCAGGAAAATGGGAATTTTTTTGAAAAAAGTAATTTTTTAGTAAAATAAATTGCAAAAACTCAAAAACTCCTTGCGCGCGACTTTGAATTTTCAAAAACCGATTCCGCGCAATCGGGACGACCGCTTTGACTTTCCACTACAACAGTAGTATTCACGTTGCCGCGAGGAAAAAAATCGCCTACCACGCGAAGCCATTTCGGCTGCAATTTTTCGTTCAATTCGTTAAAAATAAAATTAACTACGCTTTCGTGAAACGCGCCGATGTTTCTAAACGAATTTAAATAAAGTTTCCACGATTTCAATTCTACGCACTTTTTTTCAGGCAAATAATAAATTTCTATAGATGCAAAATCAGGATAACCCGTTTTGGGACACAAACAAGTAAATTCGGGAAAAACGATTTTTATCACCGAATTTGAATTTTGCGACGAAAACGGCGAATCAAAAAATTCCAAATCAGGCAATTCTCCAAAATTTATCGCGTTTTCAGGCAATTTCGTTTCGCTCATAAACTAATATTTTATCTATCTTCAAGTTGAACGTATTCTATTGCGCCCGGTCCCGTGTAAATCTGACGCGGACGAAAAATCTTTATGCCGTTGCCCATAAGTTCGCGCCATTGCGCAATCCAGCCGGGTAGACGCCCCAAAACAAACATTACGGTAAGCATATTCGTAGGAATTCCAAGCGCTTTGTAAATAATTCCCGTGTAAAAATCGATGTTTGGATAAAGTTTTCTTTCAATAAAATAATCGTCCGCCAAAACGCGACGTTCCAAATCTTGAGCGATTTCAAAAAGCGGCTCGTTTATTTTGCACTTTTGCGTAAGTTCGTCAAGCAATTCTTTTGCAAGAGCGGCTCGCGGGTCGTAACTTTTATATAAAGCGTGCCCAAATCCCATAAGACGAAAATTTTTCGTTTTCGCGTCTTCTATGTATTTATTCACGTTTGCGCCGTCTTTTTTTATGTTTTCAAGCATTTCGATAACCGCCTGATTCGCGCCGCCGTGCAAAGGTCCCCACAAAGCGCAAATTCCCGCCGATACCGCCGCATACAAATTAGCGCGAGCCGAACCGACAAGTTTTACCGCAGTCGTAGAACAATTTTGCCCGTGGTCTGCGTGCAAAATGAGAATTTTATCCAAGATTTTCGCGTGAATTTGATGCTCTTCGCTTTTTATATCGTAAGGAGAATTTGGCGTGTCAAACATCATATTAAGAAAATTTTCCACATACGAAAGTTTTGCCTGCGGATAAACGACGGGATAACCCCGCGATTTTTTATACGAATACGCCGCTATCGTGCGCACTTTTGAAATGAGACGCGCCGCAATTTCGTCAAAATTTGAGTCGTCGTGCGTAATTTCGGGATAAAAACTTGAAAGCGACGTTACCATAGCCGCCAAAATTGCCATCGGGTGCGCGGTTCTCGGAAATCCCGCAAAAAAGTGGTGCATATCTTCGTCAATCATAGAGTGTTCGGTCAAATATACGCTGAACTGTTTTACTTCGCGCAAAGTCGGCAATTTGCCGCTTACCATCAAATACGCGACTTCGCGAAAACTTGCGTAATTAAACAAATCCTCTATTGCGTATCCTCTGTAACGTAAAATTCCGTTTTCGCCGTCAATAAACGAAATGCCGCTTAAAGTAGAAGTTGTATTGTTAAATCCGTTGTCGAAAGCGATTACGCCTGTTTGAGCGCGAAGATTTGCGATGTCTATTCCCATTTTGCCGTCGGTTCCTTGAAGAATGGGAAATTCGGCAGTTTTGTCGGCTACTTCTAATTTTGCTTTGCCCACTATTATTTGGCTAGTATCTTTCATTAACGTCTTCCTTCTATCCAAATTTAAATAAAAATTCAAACGAAAATATAATATTCCCACACGCAATAACGTAATTTTTGGCTAAATTGATAAAAATTTTACAAAAAGAAGCATTTATTTATTGATTGTTTGTTTGCTGATATATTATATTTACTCATAAAAATTGACGAAAAAACAAATTTAAGGAGAAAATAGCGGTATGAAAAACAAAATTTGCGAAATTAAAGATTTTAGTACATCTTTGATGAGTACCGCATTATATTTTATTCTTATGAATAATAAGGTACGAGGAGACGGTACCCCCCCCCCCC
>WRFX01000173.1 GCA_009787445.1 Chitinivibrionia bacterium
GGGGGGGGGGGGGGGTACTACCCTCTCGTACCTTATTATTCATAAGAATAAAATATAATGCGGTACGTACCAAAATAGCGAATTTATTTTGCATTTTTGAAATTTTGTTTTTCATACCGTATTTCCTTTCATTCTTTTTTGTTTGTTTTTTGGCAAGTTTTTGGTTGTTTTCGGGAATAATATAATAATTATACAAGTAAAATGTCAAGGAGAAGTTATAAAAACGCAAATTTTATTTATCGCCAAATAGTATTTTCTTTTTCAAATTATTTCCAAATTTGTATAACGGAACTAAAAATGAGTATAAAAAGAATAAACGCCGTTTTGGACTCGGCGCAAATAAAAAACATAAACGTCGGCGACGAACTTTTGATTTCGGGCGAAATTTTTACCGCTCGGGACGCGGCTCACAAGCGTTTTTGCGACTTGATTTTAAAAGGCGAAGCCACTCCGCTTGATTTGAAAAACAGAATTATATTTTTTGCAGGACCGTCGCCCGCAAAACCGCAAAATCCCGTCGGCTCAATTGGACCTACAACAAGCGGACGAATGGACGCGTATTCGCCGATTTTAATAAGAAAATGCGGGCTTGCGGCGATGATAGGCAAAGGTAACCGCTCAAAAGAAGTAATTGATGCGATGAAAGAATGCGGCGCGGTATATTTTGCGGCGATTGGCGGAGCGGCGGCGCTTCTTGCGCAAACGGTTATATCCTGCGAGATAGTCGCGTACGAGGATTTGGGAACGGAAGCGGTGCGAAAATTGGTCGTTAAGGATTTTCCCGTTATTGCGGCAATCGATTCGAAAGGAAACTCGCTTTATGAACGCAAATAAAAAAACCGAACTTTTACTGCCGGCGGGCAATCTTGAAAATCTTAAAACGGCGTTTCTTTACGGAGCCGACGCGGTTTATTGCGGACTTCCCGATTTATCGTTAAGAGCCAAAGCGGGTTTTTCGACGGACGAACTGCGCGAAGGAATCGAAATCGCGAAAAATATGAAAAAAAAACTTTATATCGCGCTTAATTTATTCGCCCGAAACGAACAAATTAAAACGGTTTTAGAATCCGTAAATTTAATAAAATCGCTTGCGCCCGACGGCTTGATAATCGCCGACGCGGGGGTTTTCGCCGTTATAAAACGCCTTTTGCCCGATATTCATATCACACTTTCCACGCAGGCGAATATCAGCAACATAGAAGCGGTAAATTTTTGGAAAAACGCGGGCGCAAATCGCATCGTTTTGGCGCGCGAATGTTCGTTTTCGGATATTGAAGAAATACGCGGCGCCGACAAAAATACGGAATTGGAATGTTTTGTTCACGGCGCGATGTGTATGAGCATAAGCGGCAGATGCCTGATAAGCAATTTTTTGAGCGCGCGCGGGGCAAATCAAGGCGAATGTGCGCAAAGTTGCAGATGGAAATACAAAATAAGTTATACGCTTGAAGAAGAAACGCGCGTCGGCGAAAAATTTGAAATATACGAAGAAGACGATTACAGCCACATTTTGAGCAGCAAAGATTTATGCCTAATGCCCGTTTTGGACAAATATTTAAACGTCGGCGTAAATTCCTTCAAAGTGGAAGGACGGCACAAAAACGCGTTTTATATCGCAAGCGTGGCGCGGGCTTATCGGCTGGCAATCGACGATTGGTACGCACTGAAATCCAAAGCGCGGGAAAAAAATTGGAAACCGCAAAATTATATCGATATGCTTTCTTCCGTAAAAAATCGCGGCTATACTTTGGGATTTCACAGCGGCGGCGCAAACGAACTTTCGACGGACTACGAAAGCACAAAATCTACGGGAAAATATCAATTTGCAGGAATTGTACGAAATTGGGACGAGAAATCATTTATTTTTGAGGTACGCAACACTATAAATACAGGCGACGTTTTGGAATTTTTATTGCCGCAAAATTGTGAAAACTTAAAAATAACGCTCGACAAAATTATTGACGCAAAGAGCGGAAACGAAATAGAAAGAGCAAGCGCGGGGCAGGGATTTTGCATAAGAATTTATATCGAAAACACAGAAGAAACGCGGCAAAAAATTCCGGAATATAGTGTCGCAAAAATAAAATGCGAAGAAGAAACAAATGAAAAAACATTAGAAAGAAATACTCAATTTTGGAGGGAAATATGCACGGCATAGGACAGGCGAAAGTATTTTTGCGCGACGAAGCGGACGGAAAAGATTTCGTGTTAAAAAACGGACGAATAATAAATCCGCAGGATAAAACGGATAATATTTGCGACGTTGCCGTATCGAACGGAAAAATAGCGGCAATAGGCAAAACGTGTGAAAATTTTTCGCAGGCAAGAAGCATTGATTTGCGCGGCTGTTTGATTTTTCCCGGAATGATGGATTTGCACACGAATTTGCGAGAACCCGGTCGCGAAGATAAAGAAACAATAATTTCGGGTTCGTTTGCGGCGGCGGCTGGCGGATTTACCGCAGTCGCCTGTATGCCCAACACCGACCCGATTACCGACGCGGAACAAAAAGTGCGCTACATCGTTCAAAGAAGCGAAAATGTTAGTTGTCGCGTTTATCCCGTCGGCGCCGCGACAAAAAAACTTGCGGGCGAAGAAATCGCCCCGTTTCACGAAATGATTTGCGCGGGTGCAAAAGCGTTTTCCGACGGCACGCAGTCCATCGCAAGAAGCGACATATTAAAAAACGTTATGAATTACGCAAAGTCATTTGACGCGCCGCTGTTTTGTAATTGTCAGGATATAAATTTGAGCAAAGGAGTAATGAACGAGAGCAAATATTCTACGATTTTCGGACTGCGCGGCATTCCCGCGATTGCCGAAGATATTGACGTTACGCGGCATTTGATTATCGCCGAATATACGAAATGCAAAATTCACATCACGCGGGTTTCGTCAAAGGGCGCGATAGAAAAAATTCGCGAATACAAGAAAAAAGGCGTTTGCGTTACTGCGGCGACTTCCCCGCACTATCTGTATTACAGCGACAAGGATTTGGCGAATTACGACACGAATTTAAAAGTCAGTCCGCCCATTCGCGGCGAAGAAGACCGCGAAGAACTTATAAAAGCGCTTTCCGACGGCACAATCGATACTATTGTAAGCGACCACGCGCCGCACACTTCCGAAGAAAAAAACATAGAATTTGACAACGCAAGTTTCGGTATCGCGGGGCTTGAAACGCTTGTAGGAGCGGTTTTTACCGAAATTATTCACAAAAACAAACTTTCTATTATGGATTTTGCCGAAAAAATGTGCGTAAATCCTTATAAAATAATAGGAATCCCCGCGCCGAATATCGCGGTCGGCGAAAAAGCGGATATAAGCGTAATTTCGCCGAATGAAAAATGGCTTGTAGAAAGCGGCGATTTTTTTTCAAAGTGCAACAATTCGGCGTTTTTGGGAAAAGAATTTATTGGTCGTCCCGTTATGACGATAGTCGATGGAAAAATCGTATTTGAAAGAAATTTTTAAAAATGGTAGACGCTAACGAAAATATTCTTGTGTCGGTAATTATGGCGTTTCACAACGGCGACAATACGGATATCGCAAAAATTACAATAGATAGTATATTATCTCAAACGCACAAAAATTTGGAGTTAATAGTATCGGTCGGCGGAGAAATAAGCGAAGAAAAAACCGAAACGTTAAAAAAATTTGCCGAAAAAGACGAAAGAGTAAAAATTCTGCGAAGCGAAATAAACACAGGACCGTCGCATTCGCGAAACACAGGAGTGAAAATCGCAAACGGAAAATACACATCCATCGCCGACAGCGACGACGTTTTTTTTGAAGAAAAAATTGAAAAGCAATTAAAATTTTTTATTGAAAACGACTTGGATTTTTTGGGCTGCGGATATGTGGAATTTCGCAACGACCACAAAAAAGAGACGGGAACGATACGACTTTTGCCGAAAACAAGCGAGGGCATAAGAAAATCATTGCCGTTTGCAAATCCTATGGCAAATTCGGCGTTATTTATAAAAACAGATATTTTGAAAGAATTTCCATACGATGAAAAATTTAAGCCCGGCGACGGCGAAGATTACGATTGGATTATTTCTATTGTAAAGGCGAAAAAACGCGGCGCAAATTTGCCCGAACCGCTTTTTTATTATCGTTTGGGAGATAATTTTGAAAAAAAACACGCGAATTTAAGATGTTCTTTAAGGGACTTGCAGCACAAATTAAAAGCGTCTTCGGTTTTGCCGTTTTTTTGGTTTCCTATTATATTTTTGTCGGCGATAGCGGCGTTTTTATGTCGGCTTCTTCCGCCAAAACCGTTTAGAATTATGCGAAATTTGCGGCATAAAATTTTCGGGGAGCGATAAAAAAATGAAAGACGACAACGCTCAACCCAAACCCAAACGCAAGAAAACGGCGACGTATCACGACGCGGCGTTTGCGGCTTTCAATTATCTTTTGCGCAAATACGTAAAAAACGGCGACGTTACTCTTGAAAGCGAACATCAACTTTCAAAACGTCCGCCGAAAATTGATATAATAGTATTGAAGAAGAACAAAAACGTAGAAATAGAAACGAGTTGGGGGAAAATCTTTCGGGAATACAACATCATAGAATATAAAAGTCCCGTTGATTCACTGCTTTCAATATCGGTTTTCAATAAAGTTATTCACGGCTATGTGGGGCTTTACGCTTCGCAAGAAAACATAAAATTAACTGATATGACGGCGACGATAGTTTGCTACAATAAGCCAAAAGAGTTGTTTGAAATTTTGCGAAACGAATTAAATTACAAAATCTTGCGCAAAACTGATGGAATATATTATATTTTACAGAGAGGATTGCCAAAAGAAAAATCGCTTTTGATACAAATAGTAGTGAGTAGCGAATTGAAAGACAGCGATTTGGTATTGAAAGCATTACGAGCAAAAATAGACGAGGCAACGGCAAGAAAAGTTGTAGAACTTCCGATAGAAGACGATGATTATTTGGTATCGTTATCGTCTTGGTGGGAGGTAATGATTTTAGAAAACGGTTTAATATTATCGCAGGAGGCGAATATGAATAAATGGGGAACGTTAGTAAAAGAGATGAAAAA
>WRFX01000174.1 GCA_009787445.1 Chitinivibrionia bacterium
AACGGTAAAGGGAGTAAACGATAATACACGTGGAAATACGTTTTTAAGAGGTAGCGGAAAGATAAAACATAGCGGACATATATTTGGCACAGAAGCAATGAGACCAAACGGCGGCGAATTTCGACTCAGAGGCACCTACACCGATAAAACAGCAGAAAACGATATCGGCAATATACAAGGTTCTACATTTAACGGTCCCGCATATTTTGGAGCAGACAAAAGCGTAACCGACGGAAGCACAAATAATTCTGCGCCTTTTTTATATGTTAGAAAACAATTTGGCGGAAATGCAAATAAGTTTTATGGAAAATTCGGCTTGGAATCGTCTATATGGTTAAACGGAGCAGGGCAAAAAGTTGAATTTTACGACGACGTATACTTAAACGGAGCCATAAGAAACGTTACCAATAGTAAATGGGCTTTTATTAAAAAAACAGGTACAACGGGTGATGATGCAGTCCATTACCCTAAATTATATTATTCGGGCAACGCTATTTATAATACTTTGGGAAGTATTGACGCAAATGCTTGGGATAACAATACAAATGTTAAAAAAGACGAAAATAGCGCAGTTGACGATATTACAAAAATGTACGTTGTTCCAAAAAACGCAAGTGATGTTGAAATTAACATTAACGATGGAACTACTTATAGCAGTATGCCTACGGATACGATACTTAAAAAATTGAATATGGTTGATGAACCTGCTTCAATAACTATCAATTTGGATAAAATTAAAAACCCCGAATTTCCCACTACACTTACTACTGTTAATGGTAAAACTCCGGGATTGGGAATGCCAATCACGGGAGCCGATTTAAACGCAGAGTACGCAGACCAAAAAAATAAAAATAAATTGTATAGATATTCTGGAATGCCGTCCGAAGAAGACGGCTGGATGCTTTTACGGCTTGGTAATAATCCAAATGCGACGATCTTTTCCGAACCGAACGATAACGATGCGGCTTTCACAGGCAAAATGGTTTTGCTTATTGATGGAAAAACAGATTTTAATGCAACAACAAACCAATATGGGGCTATAGGAAGCAACATAAATCTTTTTATAAGCGCTGAAAATAGCAACAGTTTAATTGTCGTTGAACACGAAAGAAGCGCCGCGCAACTTGGACATAATAATCTTATAAGAGGACTGATTGTTAAACGAGGCGATGGACAACTTAATTTAAAATCAACTGGACCAAATATGATTTTGCGCGGCGCGGCTTATTGCGTAAAAGGCAGTCATACGACATCTAACCCGAGTTTTCGATTGGAAGGCGGCGACAAAAATATCCTTAAAATCGAATACGACCCAAGCGTTTTAAAGCAAATTATGAAAGAATTGCCCGGTGTTGTGTGTATAGAAAACGGTAAACCGTGCGATAGTGATTCGGATTCTCAATTGTCGGATCTTATGGGAGATTTTAGTAAAATTTCTGCTGTACAAGTAAGCAGATTGTTTTAAGTAGGTTTTTGGCTTTTTTGATTTGTGAAAGCGGCGCGTTTTGGCGGGTCGCTTTTTTTGTTGGTGGCATATAGTATATTTATATGAAAATAATGAAATCTAAAAAGATTTTGGGAGGTAAAATATGGAAACGTTTGAAGAACTTATGAAAGGTTTTGTGGAAATTAGAGAAAGTTTCGCGGAAATTAGGGAAAGTTTCGCCGAATTAAGAGAATTGCAGAAAAAGAATGAAGAAAAGAATGAGAAATGGTTTGAAGAGGCGGAAAAGCAACGAGAAGAGAACGCGAAAAGTTTTGCTGAATTACACAAAGAACTCGGCGGAATAGGGGATAGCAACGGAAAATTTTGTGAATCGTATTTTTACAGTACGCTTTTTAACTCTATGCATTTTGGCGGCAAAGATTTTGATAATATAGACAAAGGACTAAAACGCTCAAAAAAATTGCCAGACGGAAAAAAATTAACGGGCGAATACGACGTAGTTATGTACAACGGAAATACTATCGCGCTTATAGAAGTGAAATATAAAGTCAAGAAAAATCACATTGAAAACTTAAAAACCAATCAGGTAAAAATGTTCAAAGAACTATTTCCGCAATATGCGAATTTTGATTTTTATTTGGGCATAGCGGGGCTTTCGTTTGAAGATAATACCGAAAAAGAAGCGTTGGAACAGGGCATAGGAATATTGCGACCCAAAGGCGAAAACGTTGAAATTATTGACGATAATCTAAAAGTTTATTAAATTTTTGTAAATTACGTTTTATTGCGGGTTAACGCGTCAATCGGTAAAACATATTGCGGCATTTATCACAGTCAATATTTATGATTACAAATGTATATAATTCCCAAAAAGTGAATATAATTACGTTAATTACTCTTGACAAATAGTATTTTTCCCGTAATTTATTTGTTTGGAGGCAAAAATAATGGCAGATAAAAATGCGACAAATACCACTGAAAAAAGAAAAGCCAGCGGCTTCGTAATAAGTTTGAAACTTTTGTTATCGTCTTTGATTATAATGTTTATATTAGCGGTGGTTGTAAGCGCGGTTTATGTTCTTCCGTTTCGCGGAATTTCGCAAAATACGACAGAAATGTATCTTTTGGAAGCAAGCGGACAAATAGCGTATCAGATAAAACTTATATTTGAAAAATCGCTCTACGACACGCGCTTGCAGTCAAGAAATCTCGCGCTTATTTATAGAGACGTAAATCGTTCGCGAGTTATTGAAATTCTTTTGGATTGGTACAGAAATAGACCAGAATATAAAGCGGTATACATCGCTTTGGGACGAAACGTTATTGGCAAAGACGCGGATTTTGAGCGCGACCCGCGATTTTACAGAGGCGCTTTTGCGACTTATATTTCCAGCGCTCCCGAAGGAAAAGGAATAAAAATTGCGTCGATGCCCGATAATTACAAAGATGAAGACAAATTTAAAATTCCTTACGATACGCAAAAATCGTTTATTTCAAAACCGAGAGAACAGCAGGTCTCGTTAGAAAGTAAAAATTATTATCTGTTAATGAATATTGCGTCGCCTATTGTTATCGGCGGTGTTTCCGTAGGAGTTGTGGGAATCGACTATTCTATGGAATATATAGTTTATTTGGTTTCGCAATATAATGTTTTGAATAATCCAAAAGGATTTTGTTCAATCGCGTCGGGAGACGGTTCAATTATCGCGTCAAAAGACAATACGCTTACGCATCAAAATATTTTGAACAGCAGTATTATAAAGCACTTGAACGGCAGTCAAAAAAAGGAACTTGAAGAGATAGTTTTAAGACAACCCGAAGGAAGAATGACGTTTCCGACGGAATTTCGTCAGGGGCAAAAAACCATAACGGGCTTATACAAATTTTCAATCGGCGATTCCGATTCGTCTTTTATAGTTATGGCGTCCGTTCCCGAAAACGACGTTTTTAGCGCGATAAACGAATCTACCGAAAACGCGGTAATTGCTTCCGTCGTGGTTTTTGCGATAGGAATTTTCTTTCTTTTTATTTTAATTCAAGCGGTGGTAATTGCGCCTCTTGTTGAACAGATGAAAATGATTGAAAAATTGAGCATTACCGACCCGCTAACAGGACTTTCCAATAGAAGATTTTTTGAAGAATGTTTCTTAAAAGAATGGAAAATGGCGTTGAGAAGCAAAAAACCGATTTCGTTTTTAATGCTCGACGCGGATAAATTTAAAAGTTACAACGACACATACGGGCATCCGCAGGGCGATAAACTTTTAATTGCGCTTTCGGGAGTTCTAAAAAGAAGCGTTCACAGACCGTCCGATTTGGCTGGGCGACTCGGCGGCGAAGAATTTGGCATTTTGCTTCCAAACACCGATTTGGCGGGCGCGGTGCATATTGCCGAAGGAGTGCGAGGAGAAGTTGAACGACTTCGCATAAAAGTTCCCGAAACGAATCAAATTACGACTTGTACGGTAAGTATCGGCGCGGCGTCTATGGTTCCGTCAAACAACAACGTTTACGAAATGATTATGAAAATGGCTGACGGTTATCTTTACAAGGCAAAAGAAAACGGACGAAACAGAGTTTATAGCGCGTTAAACGAAAACGCATTTTAACGAAAAGGGAGACGTTTTTATGAAGAAAATTTTTATATTTTTGTTTGTTTTTTCGCTTTTTTCGGTAAATTTCGCGGAAAATTCCGTAAAAAACGAAGCGAACGAAGCGAAAACCGCGATTTATCCGCGACTTGATTTGCAGAATTACAAAACATTCGCTTACGATAAAAACATTTATAGCGGACAATTTATTTTGCGCGAAACTGCGGAAAAAGACGTTTCAATAAAAAATACGTTTATTCCGACGGGAGTTTATATTCTTCTGCGCGCGATAGCGGAAGAATCTTCGCCGCAAAGTCAAAAAGTTTTCATAGAAAACGATGTTTGGGAGACCTTCGATTATCGGTACAGGAGTAGGTGAATAGCGAATACAAAACTCTATCAGATTAAACGGTTCTACTTCCCCACAACATCCCGATAGGTTTTTAACTCACGCTCTTTCCACTCTACCACGTTCTTAATCGCTAATTTTTGCCGAATGCGAATGAAACGGCTCATATATTCGTAATCGGGGTTGCCGTTTTCGGTAACGGGAAGTGTGATTTTTATATCTTTGATTTTTTTCCAACTCGCCATATCGTTATACGAAAATATCTTTTTGAAAAATCCGAATTGAGCCGCAAAATACAATCCTATTTCGCGAGTAAGATTTTTTTTCGTTATTAGCGACAATGAAAACACGCGGGCGTGAGTAACCATTTTGTAATCATGTCCGCGATAATGCGCGTATCCAAACATATCTACGGTTATAGTGCCGGCAGAAAAAACTTTTGCTCTTACGTCGCTTTGTCCGATTATTCCTAAATTTGTTTCACCGGAACTTACTACCAATAATCCTTTTGCGTTAATATGAGTTTGTTGAATGTCAAAATCGCCGTATTGTGATTCAAACAAATCCCCAATCCGAAAATTCTCATATTTTACCCCCCCCCGTACGCGCGCACGCGCGTACATTAAATTGCAAATCGTCTTCGGTGAGTTCGTAATCGCTTAAACCGGTTACTTT
>WRFX01000175.1 GCA_009787445.1 Chitinivibrionia bacterium
GGGTGAAAACGAAATAATTCGTATGCGCGAGATAAATTAAAATTTACAAAAAAAGGACGACCCGCAAAACGAGCCGTCCCTCAAAAAATTCCCGATTAAAAATTACATCATTCCGTCGTATCCGCCCATACCGCCGGCAGGCATCGCTGGCGCTTTTTTATCTGCGGGAACGTCGCTTACAAGCGCTTCCGTCGTCAAAATAAGCCCTGCTATGGAAGCCGCGTTTTCAAGCGCGGTTCTTGTAACTTTCACGGGGTCGATAACGCCCGAAGCATACAGATTTTCGTATTTGTCGGTGTATGCGTTATAGCCGAAATCGCCTTTGTTTTTGCGGACTTCGTTCAAAATAACGCTCGCTTCCTGACCCGCGTTCGCGACAATCTGACGAAGCGGTTCTTCAATCGCCTTGCGAACGATTTCGATTCCGAGTTTCTGGTCGTCGTTTTCTACTTTAACGCCGTCAAGCGCGTGAGAAACGCGAAGAAGCGCGACGCCTCCGCCCGGAACAATTCCCTCTTCTACCGCCGCTCTTGTGGCGTGCAAAGCGTCCTCGACTCTTGCTTTCTTTTCTTTCATTTCGGTTTCGGTAGCCGCGCCGATTTTAAGAACTGCGACGCCGCCGGCAAGTTTCGCAAGACGTTCCTGCAATTTTTCACGGTCGTAATCCGAAGTCGTATCTTCAATTTGCTTGCGAATCTGCGAAACTCTCGCCTGAATTTCTTTCTTATCGCCCGCGCCTTCTATAATCGTGGTGTTTTCTTTTTCAACGGTGATTCTTTTTGCTTTTCCAAGCATATCCAAAGTCGTGTTTTCAAGTTTGTAGCCCGCTTCTTCGGAAATTACCGTTCCGCCCGTCAAAACCGCAATGTCTTCCAACATCGCTTTACGGCGGTCGCCAAATCCCGGCGCTTTTACCGCGCAAATTTTAAGCGTTCCTCTCAAACGGTTCACTACCAAAGTCGCCAACGCTTCGCCGTCAATGTCTTCGGCGATAATCAAAAGTTGGCGACCCTGCTGCGATACTTTTTCCAAAATCGGAAGAATATCTTTCATTGTGCTTATCTTTTTGTCGTGGATAAGAATAAGCGCGTCGTCCATAACCGCTTCCTGCGCGTCTACATCCGTAATAAAATAAGCCGACAAATATCCGCGGTCAAACTGCATTCCTTCCACAACGTCAAGCGTCGTGTCTATCGATTTTGCTTCTTCTACGGTAATAACCCCGTCGTTGCCTACTTTTTCCATAGCGTCCGCAAGCAAATCTCCAATTTCTTGGTCGTTATTCGCCGAAATCGAGCCGACTTGCGCCACTTCTTTTTTTCCGTCTATCTTTTTAGACAAAGTTTTAAGTTCCGCGACAAGCGCTTTTACCGCCTTGTCGATACCTCTTTTTAAGTCCATAGGATTTGCGCCCGCCGTAACGTTTTTAAGTCCTACGCGCGCGATTGCCTGCGCAAGAACCGTCGCGGTCGTTGTTCCGTCTCCCACACCGTCGGAAGTTTTTGAAGCGACTTCCTTAACGAGTTGCGCGCCCATATTTTCAAATTTATCTTCGAGTTCAATTTCTTTTGCGACCGAAACTCCGTCTTTCGTTACCGTCGGCGCTCCGAAACTTTTGTCTAAAACCACGTTTCTTCCTTTCGGTCCCAATGTCGCTTTTACCGCGTTCGCAAGAATATCCACTCCGTTAAGAAGTTTTTCGCGCGCTTCCGCTCCGAATGCAATTTGTTTTGCTCCCATAATATTTTAATCTCCTTTTCGTTTAATTCGTTTAATTTTAGTTGATAATCGCCAATACATCGGATTCTTTCATAATGATGTATTTTTTACCTTCATACGTAATTTCCGTGCCGGCGTATTTGCCGTAAAGAACTTTGTCGCCCGCTTTAAGCGTAAGTTTAACTTCCGCCGTGCCGTCTCCTACCGCAATAACTTTTCCCTGTTGCGGTTTTTCCTGCGCGTTGTCGGGAATAATAATTCCGCCTGCGGTTTTCGTTTCCGCTTCAAGCGTTTCAATCACTACTCTTTCGCCAATCGGTTTAATAGCCATAAAAAAACTCCTTTTGTTTTTGTTAAAATTTTTTAATTTAAAATTTCATTACTCTCCCGTATTATCGGGGTTTGCAAAATGTCGGCAAAAATCGTGCCAACAAATTTTTGTTTCAAATTGCGACAAAAATACTATTTGCCGCAAAATAAAATCAATATTTTTTTGTTTTATTTTGAAACGGGTGTTTTATTTTGAAAAGAAAAAAAAGCATAATTTACGATTTTTTTCGAAAAGCAGAAGTAAAAAACATCAAAAAATACTTTTAACAGGAAAGTTCAAATTGTCATTAAATCGAAAAACATTGTTCTGGTATCTTCGTTTATATCTTTATTAGTCAGGCATATAAAGTCGTTTTTTTCATAAAAACTTACCGCTTTGCTATATGCGTCGACGGTTATAAAACGACATCCTGCAACTTGGTTTTTATCCGTATATGAACCTATAACGTAATCTATAATAGCGCTTCCGAATTTTAATCCTCTATATTTTTCAGAAACCGCCAGTCGTCCGATTTTGACCGCAGGATAAGTTTTTCTTCTTTTGTTAAACGCTACTTTTCTGCTTAATCTATTCCAAATTGATTTTGATTCTTCATTTTTTTCCATCTTGTCGTTAAGCAGCGAATAATATCCTATTGTATCCGCGTCGTTTTCAAGCAAATATGTAACGGCAAGCAATGATTTATGATATTGTTTCGCGTCGTTATACAAAAAATCGTTAAGTTCGTTGTCTCCGCAGTCAAATGGTTTTATATCGGTATCTTCTTCAAGTCGTATTATTCTGTATTTAACGTCGCTTATATTATACATACTACCACCATTTTTTGTATTGCACGTAGCCGTTTTTGGCTTGATTCATCAATTCCGCCGCATTATGAATACGGTCTCTGCGTTCTTGTGAAACGGGTTTCGGATTTGCGATAATTCTATCAAAAATTATTGCGTCGTTACCCGTCAAAACAGGCGTGTCTTTAATAGGTTTAGCCATCGCTACCCCCTTCGTTTTCTACATTTTCATCTAAAATAATGTATAAAATACTATTTGCCGCAAACAAAAATCAATATTTTTTTGTTTTATTTTGAAACGGGTGTTTTATTTTGAAAAAATTGTCCGTTTTTTATACTCTTCGCGTTTTGACAAACAAAAAGAGGCGACTTAAAGCCGCCCCCGTTTTGTTTGAAAACTATTTTTACTCTTTTCTTACGAAAGGCAAATCCAATAAAATAACGGTATTGTTCCCGTCAAACGTAAAATGTTCAATATCCCACAAGTTTATAGTTCCCGTGTTGCTTCCTGCAAAAAATACATACGTAAAATCATAAAAATATTCATCAGATTCCCCGTCGTATTCTTCATAAACCACCACAGTTCCCGTGTTATTCGATAAAAAAGTAAGCGTATACGTATACTTGATTAAAAAGCCGTCGTAATATTCACTCTCCACACTCCACAAACTCGAAAACTCCCACTATTGAACCAGTTTTATTTTCCGACGGTATAGAATTTCCTTTAATCACATATTCAAAGTACTTTTGGGTAACGTCAAGGTCTCCGATTTTCACGCTTCCGCTGATGTACGTATAAACGTTTTGGTAATCGGTAACTCTTCCCCATTCGTCTTTATACTTGAAATTATTAAAAACAAGTTCGCCTTCAAATTGTCCGTTAAACTTTACGGTTCCTTTAATTATTGTTTCGCCTGTCTCGAGTAATCCGGACGAATTTTCTTTACTTTCACCAAACTCCGCGCTACCAAAACCGCCGCCAAAATACAAAACGCCGTTATTTGAATAATCGTGATATTCTACTTTTGTTGTTGTTGCCGAACCACCGTATCTTCCTTCCGCGTCTGATTGCCAAGTTCTATCGCCTTTTTCGGTATAATAACCGCTCGCTCTGCCGTGTTCGAGTTGTTCCCAAATTTCTTTTCCTTCGATTGCGGCGCGGGTATAATAATAACTGTAAGTAAACTCTTGCACAAACGCGCTAAAAAAAGCATTTACGTTTTCTTCGTTTACGCTTTCTCCGCCTCTATTTTGCAAATTTCCGCCCGTAACGTTAGGCACTGCGGGCATAGAAATCGTTATTTTATCGTCGGGATATTTATCGTCGCCATTAAGAGAAAAGTCAGAAACAATACTTGCGGGCAAATCAAATTTAGTTCCGTTTCCGCTCTGAACATAAAAACTGCCCTTTGTAATATCGGAAGTATAATCATCATCCCAATTCATACCATTCCAATTATCGTCGTGTATTGCCGTAACCGTTACGTTGTCAAAAACAACTTTTCCCTGATATTTGCCCGCAAAATTTATTGTTCCGTTCGCTTGCGTTGTGTACCCCCTGCCGTTTTGGTATGGTTTTCTAAGAATGCCGACGGAGCCGCCCAAAAACAATTCGTCGTGGTTTGAAAAATCGAAAAATTTGTATGTAAAGCTGTCGTATTCCGTTTCAATTTCTTCTTCATCTTCCATCGTGCTATTCCATTCTACTTGCCAAAATTCGCTTCCCGACATTTCGACGCGACCTGAATTACCGTATAGCGTAGCAGAACCGCTGTATCCGCCGGTTCCCTTATAGTATTCTGCGGGCAACTCCGCTCTTTTAGCGCTGGAATAATTATCGTAGTACCCCAATAGAGCCGAAACGAATAACTCAATAAAATCTTGCAAATCTTCTTGCGTGCTTACAGGTTTTCCTCCCGTTTTTGTTAGATTTCCGCCAGATGCCGACGGTGGTTCGTTAGGGATAACTATTTCGCCGTTAGGGTCTCCACCGTCGACAAGTTCGTCGTCTCTTTCGCCGCATCCCGCAACGAAACATAATAAACTAAACGCCGCAAAAACGGCGACATACTTGAATAAATCAAGTTTTTTCATAAAAACACTCCTTGTGATTAGGTTTAAATTTTTGAAATACAATATAGAAAAA
>WRFX01000176.1 GCA_009787445.1 Chitinivibrionia bacterium
AAATCGACAATGTGGTCTTTTCTGACTTTATATTTCACTTCTATAAGCGCAATCGTGTCTCCGTTGTACATAACGACGTCGTATTCGCCCGCTATTTTTTTTCCGTCCGGTAATTTCTGGGCTCTTTTCAATCCTTTATCTATTCGGTCAAAATCTTTTCCGCCGAAATGCATTGAATTAAGAAGAGAATTATAAAAATACGTTTCACAAAATTTTCCGTTGCTATCTCCTATTCCACCGAGTTCCTTGTGAACTTCTTTCATAGATTTGTGCAATTCTTCCCATTCTTTCGCGGACTTTTCTTCGTTTCGCTTGCGTTCTTCTTCGTTTTTTTCTTCGTTTCGCTTGCGTTCTTCTTCGTTTCGCTTCTGCAATTCTTTCAACTCCGCCCATTCTTTCGCGGACTCTTCCTCTTTTCTTTTCTGCTGTTCTCTCATCTCCGCAAGTTCTTTTGCGTTCTCTTTTTGCAATTCTCTGATTTCCGCGAAACCAGCCATAATTTCTTCAAAAGTTAATACTTTCTTTTCTTCCATAATTCAACCTCCAAAATTTCAATTTTTTTTCTTTATTGCATATAAAAATAATATTTGCGCAAACAAAAAACAAACCCAAAAACCACCTCAATTTCCGCAAAAAAATTTTGGTCGGCTTACGCCGACGAATACACCGCCTTGCAGGCGGGGGCGGTTTTGTGAATAATGGTATAGCGGCTAACGCTCGCAATACCATAATACACAAAACCGATTCTTTTTTTTATTTTTTTCAACTCAAAAGAAAACCGAACCCCCCAACTAAAGTGGGGGGGAACGGGAAAGTATTTAATTGCGGGGGAACGCTACGCGGAAGCCCAAGTAGTTGCTGCCGTCAGACGGGTAGTTGTCGTTGCGGTACGCCACCCGGCAGTACTGCTCGTCGTAGTACCAACTGCCGCCGCGCAGTACTCTGTACGAGCCGCTACTAGGTCCTATAGGGTCTACTACAGCACCGCTACTGTAATCACTGTACCAATCACTACACCACTCCCACACGTTACCACTCATATCGTATATGCCTAACTCGTTAGGAAGTTTTAGTCCGACGGGCTTTGTTCCGTAATTTGAATTTGCATAATACCAAGCGACATCATCAATATTATTACTCCCACTATAAATATATCCTTGACTTTTGTTTCCCCCGCGTGCCGCAAATTCCCACTCCGCTTCAGTAGGCAATCGCCCGCCTACCGCTTGGCAAAAGTCGTTTGCATTAAACCAAGTTACGTTTTCTACGGGATTATTTGAACCGCTAAAATATGACGGATTGTTTCCCATTACTGTTTGATATTGCGACTGCGTTATCGGGTACTTGCTTATCCAATAATCTTTAGTTAATGTTACTTGTTGTGTCGCGGGACCACTCCACCAAACATAATTTTGGTCGTTTTCTCCCATCGTAAATGTTCCCGCTTTCACCAATATGCAGGCAATTCCGTTTATGGTCGTGTCTTTTCCGCTTTCGGTATCATTGCCGCCAAGTACTATTTGCGACCAGCGAGCATACATTGTTACGTCGCCGATTACCAAATGCTTGCCCCCGCCGTCGCCATATTTAACTCCGCTCGAAATTCCGCCAAACCAGCCGTTAAATAAATATCCGCTTCGCACGGGAGTAGGAAGCGTTATTTGCGTGCCATACATCGCGCTTATCGGCGAAACGTCGCTTCCGCCTTGCGAGTCAAAAGTTATTGTAAATTCGCTTTCGCTTAACGTTGTCCATTGCGCGTACATTGTTACGTCGCCGATTACGGTATAACTGTCTCCCCCGCCGCCAAAACGAGTTCCGCCCGAACTTGAACTGTACCAGCCGTTAAACGTATCGCTCCCGCGTGTGGGAGTCGGCAAAAATATTACCGTTCCCGCAGGTTCTATTCTTGCTATGGTATTGAGATTTCCGCCTTGCGGGTCAAATGTTATGGTGTAGGTGTTTGTTCCTATTGGCGTCCATTGGGCGTACAATGTTATGTTGGCGTTTACCGCATAGTTATCGTCGCCGCCGCCGTAATATGTTCCGCCGGAACTTGCCGAATACCAGCCGTTAAAATTGTAGCCGTTTCGCGTTGGAATCGGCAAAATTATTGACGTCCCCAATTGTCGAGTTATTGACGACGGACTTACCGTGCCGCCGTTTGCGTTAAAGGTTACCGTATAATATGTCGGTTCATTCGGGTCGTCTTTACCGCCTGATATTTCTATCGTTCCGAAAATAAAATCGCTGCAACCGACAATCGCAAACAAAAAAAGCAGAGCGCCAAACAAAATTTTAATTTTTTTCATAATTTTTTCGCCTTTCTATTTCTTCGATTTTGTTAAAGTATATCCGATACTCAAAATATAAGTCGCGTTAAAACTTTCTTCGTAAATTACTTCTCTGTTATTTTTATCATAATCAATCGGATTTTTCCTAAAACCAAACAAAATTTTATTGGTAATGTCAAAATTATTTGCGTCTCCAAACATAAGTTTCCAAAATCCGCCGAAAATGCTGATATTACTTCCGCCTTCGGTAATAAATTTTTGTCCGTTTTCGGTAAATTCTATATAATAAAGCATATTGCGAAGTCCCGCGCTTATTCCAAAAACGTTTTTTACCGCGCCGTCTTTATTAGCGCAACCGCCAATATTAAAAGCGAGTCCGCCGTAAATGCCGCCGCCGCTTAATTCGCCCGTAAAATAAAACGAATTTTGGGTAATTCCTCCTAATTCTATGCTTGCCCCCGCGCCCGATACCGAAGTTCCTGAAACATATTCCGGACGAAACGAAAATACGAATTTAGCCCCGCCGTCTTTTTTCGTTTTGGCTTCTATTTGGGATTGTCGGGCTAATCTTGCGGCTTCGGCTTCGGCTTCAAGGCGTTCGCGCACGCTTTGTTCTTCGGCGGTTTTCGCTTCAAGCGCGGCTAACGCGCTGTCGTTTTTTTCTTGCAAAGCCCTCATTTGTTTTTTCAACTCTTCCAATTCTTTTTCCGCGCCTTCTAATTTTTTTTCCGCTTGAAACGGCACGCCCAAAAGAGTCGCGAGTATTTCGTCGAGTTGTATTTCGTAAGATTGCATTCCTACGATTCGCGATTGTTCTACGTTTAGTATTCTAAAAATCAAATTATAATTTCCCGCTTGTTCAAAAAATTTGCCTTGAATTGCAAATTCCGCGCCAAACGCGCCTGCGACTTCCGAAAGCGTATTATCGTCGGCGATATTTAAGTCGGCAATCTTTTTTTCGCGTAAAATTTCGGGAAGTTTTTTGGTATTTGCCAGAGACAAAAACGTATTGTTTGCAATATGATTTTTACATTCTACCAAAATGTATTCGCCTAAATCGCCGTTTTCGCTTTCTACATTCAAAACGGCTACTTTTGTTCCCTGCGAAGTATTTTGCTGAACATAGTTCATTCCTTCAAAAATCGCTTCGTCTATGGTTAATATTTTTTGCCCAAACGCCGAAAAGTGCGCAAAAATACAAATTACAAAGAAGACAAGTGTTTTTTTAGTCATTTTTTTTAAGTTCTCCCGTCCGTATATTATTTATAACGTTAAAAATTCTCAAACTCACAAAGGCGATTTAACGAGCGTTTTCGTTAAAACCTGTTTTCCGCCGGTATAATTTACATTCCACGTATGTTGTTCGTATCCGACTAATCTTACTTTAATAGAGATAGGTCCACGCGGGGGATTATCGTAGGAAAGAGGGGACTTCCCCAAATATTTTCCGTCCGCGTGAACCAATGCTCCTGCAGGTTGCGTGCTTATTCTAATATATTGTCCGTCGTCTTCTTTTTTTACCGCTTGTTTTGCGGCGGTAGAAAGTTGAATTTTAAGTTCTGCAACCGCCGTATTAAGCACTTCTATCGCTTCGTTTTTCAGCGCGATTTCTAATTTATAATTTTCTATTTCCGCGTCGCGTTTGTCGACGCCTTCCGTTAATCTTGCGATTCTCGAAAGATACTCGGCTTCTTTTTGTTTATATTTATTTATTTCGCCGAATAAAAAACCTTCGTTATTTCGCATTTGCGTTCTTAAAGTAGAAAGTTGGCTGTTTAATCTTTCGACTTGTTGTAAAACTTCCTGATTTTTATTTTGCAGAGTTTTCATTTCTTTTTGGTTTAGCAAAACTTCGTTCGCTCTTCTCGACACTTCCGACGGGTCGACGACGATTCTTGCGCGAATGTAATAATGGGTTCCCGTCCAATTTTCGGTTAAAATATCCATTTTCACCATACTTGCGGCGACTGCGGTAATTTTTTCGGAATAATTGTCGTAAATAAACGAATTTCCCTGCGACGCGTTTTCCATTCGTTGTTCGGAAATTACCACTTGTCCGATTTCGCGAAGTAAAATTGCGCGCATTTGTTCCACCGCTTTATCGCGAGCGGTAACTTTGCTGTCGTGTTCGCTTGCGGCGTAATTGTATTCGCGCACAAAATCCTGCGGTCGTCCAAAGGAATTAACGGGAAAAAGACAAATAACGAAAAAATAAAGGACAGTTGCGCCAAAATATTTAACTTTGTAAAGTTTGTTTCTCATACGGTTTCACCTTTCCCATTCGGTTTGGTATGTTTTTAGTTTTTATTAAAATTTCGGGGGAAATATAATATTTATTTCAATAAAAATACGGAAAAAAGTAAAAAAATATGTTTTTTTTCACTTACGCAAACGAGAATTTCTTCTCGGCTTCTTCAATGGTATGTCCGCTTTTCAGGAATTTAAGTAATTGTTGCATTCCCTGTTGCATACCTTGTTGCATTCCGTCTTCCATCCATTTCTGCTCGTAATAACCTACAAGTCCTCGCTTTTTCATCTCTTTTACCAATGTTCCCCATTTATTCATATTCGCCTCCTGCGATAATATTAAACCGTTTTCTAAAATCATTACCTCCCACCAAGACGA
>WRFX01000177.1 GCA_009787445.1 Chitinivibrionia bacterium
TTTATACATTATATAAATGGCGCATTGTATTTTATGAGAAAGTAAAGGGGAAAAATATGAAAAAATTGAAACTTTTTAAACGCTTAACTTATCTTGAACCTAAATAAAAAAGGAGAAAAATTATGATAGCGTTAAAAACGAAAAGTAAAAATAATTTGCGAAAGAAAAGCGAACTTTCCCGAAACTATGAAAATCCGAGTCCGAGCAACGACCCGTGGTGGGATATTCCCGAAAATTATTGGGAAGTCGATAGAAGAATTAAAGAAATAGAAAACGGAACCGCGGAATTTGTTACGCTTGAAGATAGCGAATTAAAAGAGATTTTCGCAAGGTGTCGTGAATGAGATATTTTGTAGAACTAAACCTCGTCGCTTTTTCTGCCCAATAGCGACAAAACCGCCATTCTTGTCGCTACGCCGTTCGTTACCTGATTCAAAATTACGCTTCGGGCGCAATCCGCCACTTCGGACGCTATTTCCACACTGCGATTCACAGGTCCGGGGTGCATAACTATAGCGTCTTTTTTCATTAACGATAATTTTTCGTTGTCGAGTCCGTACAACTGCCTATATTCGCGAACCGACGGAAACAAACCTACGTCCTGCCGCTCTAACTGCAAACGCAAAAGCATTACTACGTCGGCGTCCGCAATCGCTTCACGCAAATTCGTCGTCGTTTTTACTTCAAGCAATTCGGGCTGTTGGGGCAACAAGGTAGACGGTCCGCACAAAGTAACGTTCATTCCCAAAGTTTTCATTCCCCAAACGTTGCTTCTCGCGACGCGGCTATGAAGAATATCGCCTATTATCGCGACGTTTACGCCTTTGAGCCGTCCGAGTTTTTGTCTTATCGTCATAATATCCAAAAGCGCCTGCGTAGGATGTTCGTTAAATCCGTCGCCCGCGTTTATCACGACCGCGTTTGAAAATTCCGTCAAAAATCCCGGCACTCCGCTAGCCGAATGCCGTATTACCACCATATCTATTTTCATCGCTTCTATGTTTTCTACGGTATCTTTTAGCGATTCGCCTTTGCTGACGGAACTTCCCGAAACCGAAAAATTAAGCGGATTTGCCGAAAGCCGTTTTTCCGCAAGTTCAAAGGAAATTCGAGTTCGCGTGGAATTTTCGTAAAACAAATTAACGACCGTTTTTCCTTTAAGCGAATCCGTAACGGGATTTTCGCCGTTTAAAATGTCGTAAAATTTGTCCGCCGTATCTAATATTTTTTCAATATCTTCCTTGCAAACTCCTCTTAACCCAAGCAGATGCCTGATTTTCAGCATAATCCGTCGCGNCTCCTNTTTCANTTTACCAATTCGCGAATTGCCTTTTCAAAACTCGCCGCTTTNGTTTTGGCTTTTTCTTCGCTTTCCGCAAACGTCGAAGCGTAAAACTTAATTTTCGGCTCCGTTCCCGAAGGTCTTGCCGTAATTATAGTTTCGTCGTCGAGAATAAATTGCAAAACGTTGGATTTCGGCAGAGCGATTTTTACTTTTGAAGTTCCGTCGGGCGATTTCGCTTCGGACAAAAGGTAATCTTTCACCTGAACCGTTTTTACGCCGTTTATCTGCGCGGGAGCGTTTTCGCGAAGTTTTTTCATTATTCCGTCCATTTTGGCTATTCCCGCCTGCCCTTCAAAATCAAGATTTATCAATATTTCCTGATAATATCCGAACTGTTTCCACAAATTTTTAAGTTGCTGCAAAAGCGAACGTCCTTCGCTTCTGTGGAAAAGAGTCATTTCGGCTGTCAATACCGCCGCGCTTACCGCGTCTTTGTCGCGAACGCTCGTTCCTACCAAAAATCCGTAACTTTCTTCACCGCCGAACAGATATTCGTAACCTTCGCCGTTTGTTTCAAATTCGCGGATTTTTTCGCCGATATATTTAAATCCCGTTAAAACGTCAAAAGTCGTCGCGCCGTAAAAATCGGCTATTTTCTTTTGCAAATTCGTGGTAACAATCGTTTTTATGAAAGCGGGTTTTTTAGGAAGCGTTCCAAGATTTTTCTTCGATGAAAATATATAATCCGAAAGCAGTGCGCCCAATTGATTTCCCGTAATAAGCACAAATTCGCCCCCTTCGTCAGGCACGGCGATTCCCAATCTGTCCGCGTCGGGGTCGGTCGCCAAAATAAGGTCTGCGCCGACTTTTTTGCCCAAATTAAGCGACAACTGCAACGCTTCTTTTTCTTCGGGATTCGGTTTTTTTACCGTCGAAAAGTTTCCGTCCGGCTCTTTTTGCTCTTCTACCCAAATTACTTCTATTCCCATTTCGCTCAAAGTGCGAGAAACGGGCATTTTTCCTGTTCCGTGCAGGGGAGTATAAACGACTTTTACGCTGTTTCCCTTTTCTTTAATAAGTTGCGGGCGAATGCACAGTTTTTTCACCATATCGATATATTTTCTGTCTATTTCTTCGTCGATTTTTACGATACTTCCGTTTTTCAACGCGTCTTTTTCGTCTATGGATTTAATTTCGGTTACCGAATTTGCAAGTGCGACAATTGCGTCGTCGTGCGGCGGCGTAACCTGACATCCGTCGCTCCAATATACTTTGTAGCCGTTATATTTCGGCGGATTATGGCTTGCCGTAACTACGATTCCCGTCGTCGCTTTCAATTCTCTTACCGCAAACGAAAGTTCGGGCGTCGGGCGAAGAGAAGAAAACAGATACGTTTTAATTCCGTTTCCCGCGAGTACTTTTGCCGCTTCCAAAGCGAACAAATCCGAATAATTTCTGCTATCATACGCGATAACGGCGCTAGGATTTTTGAAATTTTGTTTAGTGATGTAAGACGCAAGCCCCTGCGTCGCTTTTTGGATTGTGTACGAATTAAGACGATTGTATCCGCCGCCGATAACTCCGCGAAGTCCGCCTGTTCCGAACTCCAAATCCTTGAAAAATCTGTCGGAAAGTTCGTCGAAATTTTTGTCTGCGATTAACTTTTCAACTTCACCGCGAAAAGTCGGATGCTTTTCCGATTCCACATACTTTTTTGCTTTTGCCAAAATTTCTTCATTGTTCATACTAAAAACTCCTTTTAACGATTAAATTTATATTACTTTACAACAAGCGTACAAATATACTATTTGGCAAAATAAAATAAAGATATAAAAATTATTTATCGTTCATTTTAATTTATAGTGATGTTTATAGTGTCAAAGCAAAAAAGACGTTTAACGCATTAAAACTTTGGATAATTCAGGATATTTCAGGAATAAAGTGTTTTTTTGCGCTCTTTTGCGACACGTTATTGTAGAAATTCAAAAAATAAAAATAATATTTGTCGAAAATCAAAAAGATATTTCTAACTTTTTCATAATACTATTCCTTCTTTTGCGCGTAAAGAAGTAATATATTCTGTAAACCTTATATGTGCACTGTGTAAATATTTTCGCAGGTCATCTCCTTTTAAATTTGCAATCTCTGCATCTATTTCGTCTTTTATCGCTCGCGTACCTTTTATGCAGTCCCATCGAAAGTCATCGTCGTCAGTCATCATCATAAACCCCCATTTCTTTTGGTGAATAAATTTCTAAATGCCTATATCCGTTTTTTGTATTCACAGAATTATATCCTCTGATTCGTTGAAAATTTACAATGTGTTTAAAGTTCCAACTGACTAAAACATCAATATTATTTATAGTTGCCGTTGCGATGTGGATGCAGTCATCTCGGCTTGTTTGTCCAACAACTTTTTCTTTTATATATTCGTCTGCCAAATTCTCACATTCTTGTGATGCTATTATTGACTGATACTTTGTATCTTTCAAAAGATTTTTTACGGTTTCTGGTGCTTTTTCTAATTCTCTTTCTACTAAGTCGGAGGTAAAAACAATATACTTTCCTGCTTTAATTTTATCAAAAAGCAATCGGGTATCTTGCATAAATATCTCGTCGTAGTAACCGCCAAAAATTGACGTGTCCAAATACAAGGATGTTATTTTATTTACCATATTTTCCTTTCTTTTTGCAATAAATATACTAATTGCTCAAACATTTCGTCGTAAAAATAACTAAAAAAATAAATTTAACCTAATACGGCTCTCAATCTGTCATACCCATTAAATTTTTTCTTAAAACGACACTTTTTTGTAGAAATTCAAAAATAAAAATAATATTTGGACGTTTCTTTTATCAAAACGCCCAAATAAATTCAAGTTTATTGGAAGAAATTTGCAATTTGTCGGGCAGTAACGCGCTGTAATTATTTTTATAATTCCTTTTATCCTTAACGCCCGAAGCCAAAATCGGTATTCCAACAGCAAGCATTGTTCCGCCGTTAATAATAAAAGCCGCAAAATCCTCGCTTATTTCAGCAGTAAACGGAATACCTGTACCAAGTAGTGAGATTCCCGTCCACATTAAGATATTACCCCAAACTATTTTACTCCTGCCTGTTTTTGTCGAATACGACTGATTTGTCGTTTGCGTCGGCATTATCGACATCGGCGTATTTTGCGGAACATAAACGGGATAATAAAGCGGATATTGCGACGTTAAAGCGGTTGAGTTTTCTTTTGTTTCAAAAACGTCTTTTTCGCCGTTGCGATATTTTATTGAAAACACCTCTGAAACGTTAACCGTAAAAAACGGTCCGTCTTGATAATTGTATTTTTTGTATTTTATCGCGTCGAGTCCGACTTCCACAATTACGGCTTGCACTTCGCTTCCGTCTCTCATAGTAATAAGGTCTTGCGCCGATACCCACGCGGCAACAACAAATACAGCCGAAAACGACTTAATTAAATCAAGTTTTTTCATAAAACACTCCTTTTGTGTTTAGATTTAAATTTTTGAAATACAATATAGAAAAACACGACAAAAAATCGCGTTTGATTTTCAAAAGAAAAAATTGGGAAAAATATTTTAAGTTTGTAATTCCAAAATTTAAAACCGCTAATTC
>WRFX01000178.1 GCA_009787445.1 Chitinivibrionia bacterium
GGGGGGGGGGGGGGAATTTATTAGGCGCCGTTCCGCCTCTGTTGCTCAAAATTTGATTGTTAAGACGAAGCGATATTTTGCAATTCATAGAAAATTTTTCGTTTTTATATTTGTCGTAAATTTTTTTAATATTTTCGTTTAATTTCAATTTGTCGTTATAATTGCTAATTTCAAGGTTATTGAGTCCCGCGTCGATAAGCGCCTGAAATTTTTCTTCGTTAAGCAGCGTTCCGTTTGAAATCATAGAGTGGTTCGCATTTGGATTTTTTTTAACGCCGTATCTTATAAATTCTACGATTCTTGCGTCCATAATCGGTTCGTTGTTTGAATAATAGGAAATTGTTCCGCAAAAGTTCAATTTCGATAAATTATCTATTATTTTATAGAAAGTTTTTTCGCTCATTTTCGTCAAAGGACGCGGGTCGAGGTTTCTATTTACGGGGCAAAACGAACAGGTTCCGTTGCATCTGTTAAACGTTTCTATTTCGACGTAATTAAAAAGCGGCTTTCGCTTAAAAAAAGTTTCTATATCGCTACGGGCTTGATTTGCGGTTGTTTTATATTTTAATAAAAATCCTAATTTTGTTATGCAACTTAATATTTTTTTTGTAAAAGCGGGAGATATAGCCGTTAAAGTTTTAGCCCAAAATTGATTTGTATACGAATTGCAAATTTTTATCATAATTAACGTCGCTCCTTAAATTTGCGAATAAAAAACGCCGAAATCGTAAGACAAACTTTATGTTTGAATCCTTTGTCTATAATGCCGTTTTTATTCATTCTAAAAACGATTTCTTTTGCAAACGGCGTTCTTGTGGCGTATTTGAAAAATTCGTCGAAATATTGTATATAATACCATTCGGCGTAAGGTTTGTAATGAATTATTTTCGGATTTTTTTGCGCATCTAAAAACTCGTTTAATAAATTTTGCGGAAGATATTTCGCGCCTTCTTCGGGTATAAAATAATTCCAACTTTTATGAATATGAAACGTTTTATCTTTCGCCAAAACGTTTATAACGTCCTGGTCGTGAATATGCCATTTTCGCGAAAATGTTTTGTCTAAAACGTCTTGCAATGCGTATATTTCTCTAAATTTTTTGCAATTTATCAAAAGCATACCCGCGTTTATATATTTTTCGGGATGTTCCATATTCAACAGTATTTCGGATATTTTAGCCCATTTTTTATTTCTTTTTCGTTTTGGCGTATAATGCAAATGCAACGCGGGGTCGTAAGCGCCGCCGATAAGACAATCGGAAATATCGATATCAAATAATTGCGAAATATCAGCCAGACAAACCATATCGCCGTCCAAATAAATTACCTTTTCCAAATCGGGAAATATATAAGGAATAAAAAGCCGAAAATACGTTTCAGCCGTTACGTGTCTCGATACAAAAAAATCGTAATCTTTAACGTAAGGCGACATATCGACAAAATTCAGCGAAAAATCAGGAAACAAATTTACCTGTTTTTGCAATTTTTCCATTGTCTCGTTTTTTATATCTCTGTGCAAAATGTAAAAATCGTATTTTCGCCCTTTTTGCGCGTTTTCCATAATCGACTGCGCCATCACGGAAACATAAGGTATATAATTGTCGTTTGAAGCGAAAAAAATCGGTATATTCATAAATTCTCCATAATTCGTTTGTCCAAAAATAATTTATGTACCGAGCGAATCTGTATTATTGTCGTTATTTCCAAGCAAAATTATCGCGCCCGCCGAAAAATACCATATATATCCTTCCGATATTATCGGATAGAACATTCCCGTAATAAGATATACGCAAAGCGCTATCGCGTAAAAAAGTTCGTACGGACGTTCCTTTACAAGATTTTTTTTACCTTTGAATTTTCGCGCCAAAGCCGATAAAAGCATTACGTTAAAAATATTATAGAGTAAAAAACCGATAAGTCCCGTTTCCGCTAATTGTTGAACGTATATATTATGAATCGCCATATTTTGATTATTGAAACCAAAAACGCTAATATTTTCATATTCCCGCGTTCTGAATCTCGCCGTTCCATATCCGACTCCCAAAATCGGTTTGGCTTTCCACATATTGAATCCGGCGTACATTGCCGATATTCTTCCTGCGTCGCTCATATTTACTACGTTCATTCTTTGCGATTTCACTCTTTTAACGGTCATATATGCAAAAAGTAGAGCGACAATACAGCATAACAATATGCCGCAAACGATTATTTTTTTGCTTTTTGTCGCTATAATTATCGCAAATATTGCAAACAAATACGCCAGATACGCGCCTCTTCCGAATAAAATTGTTATATTTACGGATAACAATAATATTCCAAAAAGCAAAAGGATTTTTTTTAGCAATGAATCGGCGTTAAACAACCTTATTATTAAATATGCCGCGACGACGACAAGCAAACGACCGTAAAAATTTCTATCGCCGAAAAGCCCGGATTTATCGCCAAAATCAAAAATGAAATCCATATACGATATTATAGAATTAAAAAACGCCAAAGTTATTATAGCGTAAATCAATACTTTGTGTCCGTTGTTTTTCAGCATATAAATCATTAACAAAAACCAAATAAAATTATACGTAAGAAAACTGTATTCTATAAGTCCTTCGTTTAATTTATCGTCCATATTCAGAATTATGCTTATCAAACATATAAATATGTAAGAAAACATTATAATAATCAATTTATTTACGGGAATATTAAATTTTCTATTAACAAAAGCCAAAGCGGTCATACTTATCGCTATAAAAAGCAAAAAAAATTCTAACGTTATACTTATATAAAAATGCGGCGGGAGAAAAGACAATTCGTTTTCGTCGACGTAAAAAAACGGTCCTATGAAAATCATAATGAAAAAAACGAATTTTATATCGATTTTCGATAAAAAAAACGCAAACTTTTCAAAAAAACTTATTTTTTTAATTTCCAAATTTACATTCACGGTTAAATTCCCCATTTCACAATATCAAAACTCTTTCGGAATACGAAATTTCAATTCCCGCAATTTCTCTATCACTTCCGAAAAATCATCTATTATACCGAGATTACTCGCTATTTGCAACAAACCGATTGTTCCGATTTTTTTTAATCCAATGTTTTCCGCATATTTTCTCGCCTGCAAATCGTCAAGCACCAACAAAGAATTTTCCGTTTCCATTGCCAATACTATTGAAGCGGATTCCCCTTTATCTAATTTTTGGGAAATTATTTTTTGTTTTTCCTTATCTAAAACCTCTTTTATAAATATCCAATCGGGCAGGTCTTCGCCGTATTCGTCGGCGACTTCCGAAGCAATGGCGACATTCGGACAAAGTTTACGCAATACTTCTAATTGACCTATATTTGTCAATGCGATAAGACAACTCGTATCCGATATTATAATTTCATTTACAGCAAAACTGCTCGAATGTTTTGACATCTTCTTTTATTTCCTCTTGCGTTTGTTGAAGGAGGGAAACGTTGTATTTGCCAAGCATTTCAATAAACGCTCTTTTAGACAAACCCGCAATTTCGGCGGCTATTCCAAGCGACGCTCTTCCGTCTTCGTAAAGTTTTGAAGCCAAACACATTTTAACGTCAAATTCTCTTGCTTCCACTTGGCGCGGAACTTCTATCGTTATTTTCATTTACGCCTCCAATTTGTAATTACCCGTATAATTAAAGAAAATACTAATTGCGGAAAAATATTTCGGCATTTTTGTTTCTCCTTATTTTTACTTATTGAAAATACTATATTTTCAGGAGAAATGCGAGAAAAATTATGCGATTGTAAAAACTTTTTGACAAATATCCACTTTAAATCTCATTTATTACGCGCCGTTTTTTTTGTTATAAACCATCCTGCTTCTATCGACAATATTTCTTTGCTCTTATTTTTAAATTTTTCATCCGGTTTAATTTTTCCGTTTTCCAATATCTCCTTCGCCGTTTCGTCTTCGTTTGTCTTTATTTCCACAAAATCGTGTCCGACAGATTTAAATAATTCTATAAAATCATCGTGCCTTGCGCGGTTCTGCCAATGAAATTTCCCAACGTATTTTGCCCATTCTTTATCGCTATATTGTAAAAAATTTATTGTGGAAATATTTTTATCAGCATACGCAAAATGATCCGCGTAATGTATGTTGTTTATAAATAAACCGTCTTGCGTTATAATCCTATCGCCCTCGATTAAAATATTGCGAATAATATCTAACGGAATATGTTCGTACACCGCGTTTGATATATGATAATTTATACTGTTTTTTGATAAATTTGTTTTTGCGGCGTCTCCGGGAGCGATATATTCTATTTGACATAATTCCAAAAATGCTCTCAAAAACGTCGTTTTCGGCTTTTGTTTACCGAAATCCAATAACATATCAAACCTTTTTGCGTCTAAAAAATCGCCGAATATATTTTTTATTTGCTCTTTTTCCTTATTTACCCAAAAAAGCATATCTAAAATCAATTCTTTTCTTAATAAAGGATTTAGGTCTACCGTTATTATTTTACCAGCCCCGCCCAGCCAAAGACCGACGGAATGCAACGGCGCCCAGCCGGTTCCGACGTCAAAAAATATTTTTCCATCGGTTTCATAACCGTATTGTCTGATTTTTTTTAACATATTAACGGATTCATTAAAATGGTTTAACGGATTATACGGTTTTTTTAATCCGCCGAAACGTCTTTGCATTATTTGAAAATAAATTTCACTTGATATTTTATCGGGAAAAAATTCCAAACTTTTTTGAATAAACGCTTTTAATTTCCAATTCATCGCAAAACCTCGCGGTAATGCGCCAATTTTTTCAAAGCAAATTCAAAAAATGCGACGGGTATATTTTGATAACTTAAATCCGAATTATTTTCGCGGGGG
>WRFX01000179.1 GCA_009787445.1 Chitinivibrionia bacterium
CCAAATTTCCTTCGCCGCCGAAAATCGAAGTGTGATAATGCTCGTGTCCGAGTTTTGCCAATTTGTCCAAATCGTGAATTTCGCCGCGTCCGCCGAACTGCTTTTGATTGAAAAAGAAGTTAAAAAAATCATACGCCGCTTTTACGAAAGCGTTTGAAAAATTTTGTCTTCGGATATAATTTTCGCAAAATTTCTTTTCTTTATCGGTTTTTGCGTATTTCAAATGTTCAAAATATCTGTAATTTTTGCTCCAACCTTCGTAAATTCCGCGCTGGGTAAACATTCCCGGAATAACCTCGCAGCCCTCGTCGGCTATGAATCTGCGCAAGTTGTAATTTCCGTCGCCGTGGGACAAATTCGCAAAAATTTCGCCCGTTATAAAAATAAGCGGAATTTTCTTTTTAACTTTCTCGATTTTTGCGATTTTTTTACCCGATTTATACAATGCAAGCGGCAATTTGAAAATAAAAAGACGGCTTTTGAACGCTTTCAAAATATCTTTTTTACACTCTTCAATTACTTTAAGCGCGACTGTTTTATCTTTGGCATACGGACGAATCGCGCATTCGGCTATATGAATAAAATCGCCCAAAATGAAACTCAAAACGAAATGGATTTTGAAATACGGCGAAAATTTGAACGCGGAATTTTTGGGCATCGGCGGGTCTTGAACTATATCGGAATTAAAAATCAAAATACGAAAATCCTTGAAACCCATAGCGTTCGTAACTTTTAAATATTCTTCGGGATACATTCCGTATCGGCAAGGTCCGCACTGTCCTCCGCCCGCCATAAAAACATATTTTTTTACAATTTCGTCTTTGCTTAAACCATCTTCTTTTTCGATACGCAAAAGTTCGTCTATAAAAGTTCCAAGCGTAAAATATACCGGATTGCACTGCATTCGCGTTCCGTATTCGCGACCTAAAAGAAAATCGTCTTTGGTGTGATTTCCAAGTTCGCGATATTTGTAGCCGCGACGATGAAAATACGCCTGCAAAAAGAACGATTTGTTTTCTTCGACGTAATTGTAAAGAATGGTAACTTTTTTCTTGTCCTTTTTGTCCCAAACGGGATTTTTCAGTCCTTCCCACTGATTCGGACGGACAAATTTAGGCGGTTTGTTTTTCATAACGACCTCTCGTATTCTTTCAAAAAGTAATCCGCCGTTTCAATACGGATTTTGAACGTCGAACTCGGCTTATTCTGGTCAATATCGTGAAAAACAAAATGCGGCGTTTGCGAAACGTCGAGAATCTGGTCGACGTAATTGTAAGTCGGAGCGTCGTGTCCGCATTTGAAAGAAGACAAATCGACCACCGCTAAATTCGGATGTCTTGCGGCAATCTTCGCAGCCCAAATTTTATGATTGGTGTTTCGGTTAAAATTGCGAATCCAAATATCCGTTATATTTTTGCTTTCAAAGTCGTTTTCAAATAATTGCGATAAAAATTCGCCGTCCGTCGGAATCGACTCAATGGTAAAAACCGGATAGCCGCATTTGCGAAATTCCTCGGGAATTTTGTGGTTAAGACCGAAATCGTGGTGATACGGATGCCCTATTAAAAGTATTCCGACGCGGTTTTCTTCAATTAAATTATTCATCGTTTGCGCAAAAATTTCACGCTGTTTCGCCAAATATTTTTTTAGCGCGGAGGCGCCGTTATTAAACGCCCAAGCGTTCTCGTCGCGGGTAATTTTAAGTTTATCGGAAAAATAAATATACATTTTATCGCACGCCTCTACGTATCTGTCCATATTGAGCGACGGGTCGAAATATGCGATATTTTTTTCTTTGAAAATATTTCTATCTTTCGTAAAAACCGCTTCGACTACTTCGGGCGTTCCCATTTGAATTACGCAAGCGGTGTTTCCCAGCGTAGATTGCACTTCGGAAACGAGGTTTGTGATTATCGGAAAAAATATCGCGTTCACATTCGGCGTATTCAGCAACTGCCAAATATGCGCGGGGGCGACTTTTGCGGGAAAACACGGGTCTATCGTTCCCCATTTGTTGCCGTTTTCCCACAATTTTAGATTTGTGAAATCCGAAAAAACCACGTTTATTCCGAGCGTCTCAAAATACGTAGTAAAAAGCGGCGAAAAATAAAACATATTCAAAAGTTTCGGGATTGCGACGGTATAATTTTTGCGGTCTTGAACGCTCCTTTGAAACGGCGCTTCCCATTCGGTTTTCGNCACGATTCTTTGTGAAAATTCGGGATAAAACGTATTTCTGTCGATTTTTGCGCCGTGTTCGGGCAGTTTTTCAAATTCAAAATGCGANAACGCGTCCAACGCCGCAACCGCTGAAATATCGGGATTTTTCGCATAAATTTCTTTTAATTTCCGCTGCTTTTCTTTCACCGTTTCGTCGTCCTGCGAAGAGCCGTTTTCGCATCCGTAGCCCGAAATAAACAGCGTTTTTTGTCCGACGGTTTCTATTTCGATAAAGGTGCGTTTGCAATGATTGTTACATTTTTTGCAAGTCGTGGTTTCGTCGTTTTTCGCGACAAATCCGATATTCGCCGCTTCTTTTATTCCTATAAAAGAACTTTCGCCGCTCAATATTTTTTTCGCTTCCAGAGCCGCGCCGACCGCTCCCGCGATTCCTGCGTATTTATGTACGAAAATTTCGGCGTTTTCCACTTTTCGCTTTATAAAATCGACCTGCGATTTTACCGCCGCCAAATTTTTCTGCGTTCCGCCCTGAAGCACGAATTTTTTGCCGAATTTCGCCAAATCGCTTTCCTGCACGACGTAATTCCAGATATTGAGCGGAAGAACCTGCGCGAGTCCGCACATCATTTCTTCCTTTTTCCAGCCCGCCTGCTGAAAGTTTACCCTGTCCTGCTCCATAAAAACCGCGCAGCCGTAATTGAATTTCGGAGCGACTTTCGCCTTAAACGCATACTCCGCGTATTCTTCGAGCGGGACGTTAAATTGAGCCGCCATCGCCTGCAAAAAATATCCGTTTCCCGCCGAACATTGCGTATTCAGCCGAAAATCCGCGACGCGCTTATTTTTGATAAACAGCACTTTTATATCCTGCCCGCCTACGTCGCAAATAACGTCAACGTCGCCGTATAATTCCATCGCTCCGCGAAAATGCGCTATGGTTTCCACCAGCGCAATATCCAAATGCAAAGCGGTTTTCAGAATATCCGAAGCGTATCCCGTCGCCGCCGTGCCGAGTACGGTTATTTCGGCGCTATTTTCCATTCGCCAGTTTTCGATTTTTTGAAACAATATTTTTACGTCTTCAAGAGGATTGCCGTTTGACAGAACGTAATCGGAATAAATTAAATCGCCGTTTTTGTCGATAACCGCTAATTTCGTGCTTGTCGAGCCGCCGTCAATGCCGATAAAGACATCGATTTTTGCGTTTTTTATATCGCGGTTTTGAGTTTTCGGAACGGAATATTGCCGAATAAAATTTTCTAATTCTTCTTTATTTTCAACAAGTCCTCTGTTTACTTCGTTATCGCTTTTATCGCGTCCGTCCGCAGTATTTTCGTACCAATTTTTTTTGACGTTTGAAATATGAAGATTATGATTTTCGCGGGCGAATAAAATCGCGCCTATCGCCGCAAAATATTGCGATTCGTCGGGAAGAACAATCGCTTTTTGCAAGTCGGACTCAAACGGCGAATATCCGTGAATTTTCCACGTCTGCGCAATCTGCTCCCGCCATAATTCGCGCAAAACGGGAATATACGTATTCGGTCCGCCAAGCAAAAGAACTTTATCCGACAAAACGTTTCCGTGAACAAGCACTTCAAGATTTTGTTTTACTATGGAAAAACACAGAGAAATAAAAATTTCTTCCTTTGAGACGCCCGCTTTTAAAAGTCCGACGACATCGGTTTCGGCAAAAACGCCGCACTTTGCCGCAATATGATGAATCTGTTTGTTTTCAAGGGTAATCTTTTCGATGTCGTCCTGCGAAATCCCGATTTTGCTCATAATCTTGTCAATGGTAGAACCCGTCCCGCCCGCGCATTTATCGTTCATATACGTCAAGGTATGGCGGTTATTTTTGTCGCCTTTCCAAAGAATTATTTTTGCGTCCTGTCCGCCGAGTTCCACAACCGAGTTCGCTTCGGGAATAAGAGTTTCCACCGCGAGCGACACCGCGTTTACTTCCTGAATGAACGACGCGTCCAAAGCGTCTTTTAACGCTCTTGAACCGCTTCCCGTAATCGCAATACGAAGTTTCGCGGCGGGATAATTTTTATTTATATGAGATAAAAATTGTCGAACGCAATCTTTCTGATGCGCGTTGTGTCTGCGGTATTCTTTCCACAAAACGCGGTTTTCTTCGTCGAGCAAAACGCATTTTACGGTCGTCGAGCCGACGTCAAGCCCGCAATCTATAATATTTTCTTTTATTTTATAATTTTCCATATTTTCGTTTAGTAACGCAACGGGCAGTTAAACCCGTTGCGTTTGAAAAAAAGTTATTTGATGAGTTGCGAAAGCAAAATAGCCGTAACCAAAGACATAATTGCAAAAAATTCGGGGAACGCGATTAAAATAAGCGTATTTCCGAATACGTTGTGTCCGTTTCCTATTGCGTTCATACCGCTTATGCAAACGCCCCCTTGCGAAATCGCCGAAATGAGACAAACGAGTCCCATCGCAATTCCCGCGCCCAAAGTAATAGAGCCGTTTAATACCGAAAAGCCCGCCTGTTCAAGTTGTCCGGCAAAAATTACGTAGCCGACAAAACCGTAAAGCGCCTGCGTAGAAGGAATAGCCGAAAATACGAGTCCGCTTCCGAACGAATCGGGCTTTTTCTTTAACGCGCCGATAACCGACGACGCAATGTT
>WRFX01000180.1 GCA_009787445.1 Chitinivibrionia bacterium
TTTAACATTGATACCTTTTTATATATTTCATAAATAATTATTGTCGGCACGAGTACTATTGACGGATTTTCAATAATTTCCGCGACATCGTTTCCAATATTAGAATTTTCCAAATACTCCAACCAGCAAGACGAATCAATAACATTCATAACATTCTTTCGCTTTCGTCTCTTATGTCCGAGTAATCTGATTTTTTTAATGTTCCGCGTAATTTTTTTATACTCGGAACGCTTGCCAAATATATATTTTCTCCTGACAAACCGACAGAATATATATTCCCAGGGCGAATATTGCTTTTCTCAATAAATTCTTGCGGAAATTCTATATTATAATTAGACGAAACGACCACTTGCATCATAACAACACTCCCTTTTCTATAAAAACACTAATTTTCCCACTTGACTACAAACTCCCCAAAAACATAACTTTCCTCTTTTTAAGGATCTGTTTCAAAACGGCATAAATATAATAAAATTTACAACATAATGTCAATAGTTTTTTGTTTTTTGAAAAAGAAGCGTACAAAATAGTATTTTCTCGTCAAATTTAACGAAAGGAAATAAAAATGGCAGACCCTAGACAGGAAAAAATCGCGCTTTTGACGTCGCTTGCAAAACGCAGAGGATTTATTTATCAATCGAGCGAGATATACGGCGGACTTCGCGGCTGCTGGGATTACGGACCGTTGGGAGCGCTTCTCAAAATGAACGTGAAAAGCGCGTGGTGGCGAAGCGTAGTTACCAAACACGGAAACGTTTACGGACACGATTCGTCGATAATTATGCACCCGAAAGTTTGGGAAGCAAGCGGTCACCTTTCTGGATTTTGCGACCCGCTCGTAGAATGTCTTCTTTCGGGAAGCCGCTTTCGTCAAGACCAGTTGGAAGCGGAAAGCGGAACGGTTTTTGAATATTGCGGCGCGAAGTCAACGGTAAACGATAAACGAAGCGACGATTCCTATAAAGTTTTGGCAAAAAACAAAGGCGAATATGACAAAGCGAAAAAAACCGCGAGAGAATTTTATTCCGTCAAACGCGGCATTGAAAAGCCCGAACTTTTGGGTGAAAAATCATACGAAATTAAAGACAGCGTCGGCGAATTCAATCCCGAAAACGGCGGACAGTTAAGCGAAGCGAGAAACTTTAATCTTATGCTGAAAACGTTTTTGGGTCCCGCTGAAGATTCGGCGGCTACGGTATATTTGCGCCCCGAAACCGCGCAGGGAATTTTCGTGAATTTCGACAACGTCAGACAGGCGACCCGCGCCAAAATTCCGTTCGGAATAGCGCAAACGGGAAAGTCGTTCAGAAACGAAATAACGCCGAAAAATTTTACTTTCAGAACCCGCGAATTTGAGCAGATGGAACTCGAATTTTTTTGCAAACCGGGAACTGACGAGGAATGGCACGAAAAATGGAAAAATGAAAGAATGCAGTGGTATATCGATTACGGAATAAAAAAAGAAAATTTGCGTTTTTACGAGCATCCCAAAGAAAAACTCGCACATTACGCTAAAAGTTGTTCGGACATCGAATATCTGTTTCCGTTCAAAGCGCAGCCCGAATGGGGCGAATTGGAAGGAATCGCCAACAGAACCGACTTCGACCTTAAAACTCACGGCGAATTTTCGGGAAAAATCCTTTCGTATTTCGACGAAGAAACGAAAGAGCATTATATTCCATACGTTATAGAACCTAGCGCGGGCGGCGACAGAGCGACTTTGGCGTTTTTGCTCGACGCATACGCCGAAGAGGGAGAAGGCGACGAAAAGCGCGTACTTCTTAAACTTCATCCCTGCCTTGCCCCCGTAAAAGTTGCAGTTTTGCCTTTGGTGAAAAAAGAGGGAATGCCCGAAATTGCCGAAAAACTTTACGCCGAATTTCTTGACGAAGACGTTAACGCGCAAATCGATATTAACGCATCTATCGGAAAACGTTACGCCCGTCAGGACGAAATAGGTACGCCGTGGTGTATAACGATTGACGGAGATACGGTTGAATCCGGCACGGTAACCGTTCGCGACCGCGATACGAAAGAGCAGGAAAAGGTAGCGTTAAACGAAGCGGTAGATTATATTTCCAAAAAATTGAGAAAGTCAAGACCGTAAATTTCTGCGGATGTTTGCTAACTCGTTGGGAAATGTTTGTACGAATGGAAATTTGCAGACAAAAAAACGTGCCGATAACAAATTACGGTGTAGCGATTTTGTTTTTGCAAGATAGTGAGGAAAAGCAAAAGCAAAGAAAAAATTCCTTGCTTTTACGGTCTTGTTGGCTAGCATAAAATCTGTACTGTGTTCGTTTAATTTATTATTTTCTAAAACGAAAACCAAAACCCATATTAGGGTCGCCTGCGGTATATATAAATATACCGTCATTTTTCTTCGTATCATAAGATATATATCTATTACTCCACGTAACATTGGGAGGAGTAAGATAATAATTTAGTGAAAATGGAATATAATTTTCACAAGTCCAGTAAACTGTACTGCTATCGCCAAGTAAGCCATCCCATACACCTTTATATGAGATTCTTCTAATAATAGTATCACCTAAATTAACCTGTTCTTTATTTAAGTAAATGGTAAAAGCATCATCTTCACCAATAGCAGTAATAACACCTTTATCACCACTAATAGTAATAATAGTCCCAGTCCTATTATTATCAGAATCTACAAGATTCCAAACACCATTAACAGAACCAGAAAAATCATCATCGTCATCGCTGCAACTAACAAAAGACATTAAACAAGCAGCCATCACCAGCACCAACAATTTTTTTGTTTTCATAGAAAACCTCCCAATAAAAATTTTTATACAAAAAGCACCACGCTAATTGCCGAACTTAATAACTTATGAATTATAGGGAAAGTTTATTTGCGATAAAATTCACAAAAAGGTTGTTCCGCCCATAATCATAGTTTTACGAAGAACAATGAATATACCTATATTTGATAAAGAAAGGAATGACAGAACAACCAATAAAGGAAGTTTGTCTTTCTTTATCAAATAAAAAATACAAGCGAAATGCGGGAACTAAATCCCGACAATTCATTGTTCTTCGTATCGGAAAAATAATATTTGGGTTTTGGGAAACGCAATAGTAAATTTATTTATTTGATATTTTGGCAAATAGTATATAGTATATTATGATTGAAAAAGAAACCGTTGAATATAGACATACTTACAAAGACGGAAAACAAACTGATTGAGAGAAAGTTAAGTAGTGCGAAAGCCGAACTTTGGATTTACGCAATACTACGGGCAAATACGTCGCGAAGGGAGCATATTTAGTCGTCGTTGAGGCGAAAGATAAAAACGGAAAAGTTTATCGCTATCCCGCGAAGTTAGTACCTAAATTCCTGCAAACAACCCCGTCTTTGTTGTCGAGAATTTCTATTCCCTGCGCGATTACGGCGTTTCTTATTTCGTCGGCGGTTTTAAAATCCTTTGCTTTTTTGGCTTCGCTTCGTTTGTTAAGCGACGAGGCGATTTTTTGCAATTCGCTTTCGGGCGTATTTTCAAATTTTTCAAATTTTATGCCGTCGATTATTTTCTCGTCCGCTTCCTTAAACAAGTCCAGCGCTAAAATTTCATCCGCTTTCATAACCGCCGCTTTTTTTATTTCGTTCGATATTTCCGCGTTTCTCAATATTCCCCAGACCTCCGCAAGCGCGACGGGCATATTCATATCGTCCAAAACCGCTTTGTAAAATTTTTCCAAAACGTTTTCGATTTCTCCGTCCGCCGCTTTTTTTTCGTCGCAGCGAACCGTCCTTTTTACTAAATTGCGTAAATTGTTAAGTCCCGTCTGAGAACCCGAAACGTTATCGATAGAAAAAGCCAACTGCTTGCGATAATGGCTTGAATAACAAAAATAGCGATATGCGAGCGGCTCTATTTTTTTGTCTTTCAGCGTATCGACGGTAACAAAATTTCCGCCCGATTTCGACATTTTTCCGTTGTCGATAACCAAAAATTCGCCGTGAACCCAAGTTCTGCAAAACTCTTTGCCCGTCGCCGCTTCGACCTGCGCTATTTCGTTAGTGTGGTGGATAGGAATATGGTCGACACCTCCGCAGTGAATATCGAGCGGCTGCGGCAAATATTTAAGCGACATCGCCGAACATTCTATATGCCAGCCCGGAAATCCTACGCCCCAGGGCGAATCCCATTCCATAGCGCGTTTTGAATTTTTTGGCGAGAATTTCCACAGCGCGAAATCCGTTTTGTTTTTCTTTTCGCCGACGTCTATTCTGTGTCCTTCCTGTAAATTTTCCACGTCCAGACGGGCGAACTTCGCGTAATCGGGAAATTTAGACGTGTCGAAATATATTCCGTCGGAGTTTTCGTAAGTAAATCCTTTTTCTACTAATTTTTGCACCAAAGCAATCATTTCATTAATGTGGTCGGTCGCCTTCGGGATTATCGTCGGACGAAGGATTTTGAGGTCTTCGCAGTTGCGCATAAAAGAATCGGTATAAAATTTTGCTATGTCCCAAACCGTTTTACCTTCGCGCGCCGCGCCTTTTTCCATTTTATCGTCGCCGCTGTCGCCGTCGCTTGACAGGTGTCCGACGTCGGTAATGTTCATAACGTGTTCAACGCCGTATCCGCAATATTCTAACGTTCGTCTTAAAACGTCTTCAAAAATGTAAGTCCGCATATTTCCGATATGAGCGTAGTTATATACCGTAGGACCGCAACAATACATTCCCGCTTTTTTGCGCGTCGTCGAAAATTCTTCTTTTTTGCGCGTTTTTGTGTTATAGAGATAAAATTTTTTCATAAAGCAATCCTTTT
>WRFX01000181.1 GCA_009787445.1 Chitinivibrionia bacterium
GGGGGGGGGGGGGGGTACCGTGTCCTCGTACCTTATTATTCATAAGAATAAAATATAATGCGGTACGTACCAAAATAGCGAAATTTTTTTGCATTTTTTTAATTTTGTCGTTCATACCGTATTTTCCTTTCATTCTGTTTTGCCTGTTTTTGGCAAATTTGGGTTAGTTTTCGGGGGAAATATAATATATGTCCAAACGTATTTGCGGTTTTTTTGTTTTTTTGTTAAAAATTTCTACTTTTTACTTTCATACATCTCCAACAACATCAAAGCGGTAAGTCCCATATTTGATTTCGTTTGGCTCAAAAAATCTTCTTTGCGGCATAATTTTAACTTTATTCTTTCGTCCTCTTCGCTGTTGTTAAGCAATTTTCCGTTCAACTCCGCAAATTCTTCGCCGCTTATGGTTACGTCCGTTTTGTAATAATAAATTTTCTCGTCGCAGGCGCCGGGAGAAGAAAACAACGGCTTTCCGTCGTTTAGAATTACAAGTTTCTCTTCGTCTATTTTTAAGCCCGTTTCTTCCGACATTTCTTTGACCGCCGTAAATGCGGGATTATCGACGTTTTCGTCAAGCATTCCTGCGGGAAATTCCAAATGATACGCGCCGTCGGCGACTCGCACTTGTTCTACGCACAGATAATATTTTTCGTTTTTGCCTTTTACGCGAATTATCGGAACTATAACAACGGCGTCTCCGCGAATGAATATATACGGCAATAATTTGTTTTTTTCTTCGTCGTTTGCGTCGATTTTTAGATACGCGAACAATAATTCGCCGTTTTTCTTTCTTTGAGCCGACAAAACTTCAACGTTTTCAACATCGACATTGTTGTTTTTCAAAACGCTGAAAAAGTTTTTAGTTTTCGGCTCGTTTATTATAGAATCGATAGAAACGTCTTTCATTTTTAATTTCCTCGCTTAAAGTTATATTCATAAATATAATATTTATCGACTTAATAATATTTTTTTGTTTTTTTTTGTAATTTTTTTTGAATTTTCACTAAAATAAATACTTTATTATTCTAAAAAACTAATAAGAAAATTAAATTTTTTTGTCAAAAATCTTGAAAATTAGGTGGCACAATTTAAACGTCCGTTTAAATTATACCACGCGCAAAAATACTAAATGCGCACATATAAAAACAAGTTTTTTCTTAAAAAAAGTGGGAATTTAAAGGGAGGTTTAAATCTCTCGGTTGTTTTATTAAAATTTTTAAGAAAGGAGTTTTTTTATGAAAAAACTTAATTTTTTGTTTTTAACCAAATTGTTGGTCAGCGTGTTTTTGGCGTTTTGCGCGTTTGCGTTTGTCGCTTGTAGCGACGATGACGATGAAAAGAAAGCCGATTATTTTTCATCGCCGATAGTCGGAACTTGGGACGACACCAATGGCGATACAAAACTAATTTTAAGAAGCGACGGCACTTTTGTGATGGGCGAAGTAACGGGTACTTATACTCTTGTAGGCAACGACAAAATAAAAAATTAGCGGCAGTGGTGTCGATGCTACAATAGAATACGCTTTGCTTGACGATAACCACAAACTTCGATGGAGATTTGAAGACGATAATAATGACGAATATAGTAATTGGGTTATCTATTGGAAAAGATAATAAGCGAGTTCGGCTTTTTACAAGCGGGGACGTATCTTTTTGGATACGCCCCTTTTTTCTTTTGCGGCAAAAAGTATTTTACAGCAAATTATAAAAGACATTGCGTCTATTTTAGGAGTTAAAATATTTTGGAAAACACTCAAAACATTGAAGAAAAAGAAGAAAAAAACGTTCAAAATAAAAAGCGGAATAAAATTATAATTATAGTTATTATAATTCTTCTTTTGCTGTTGATTTTGGTGAAACTTTACTTTGAATTTAAAGCGGAACGACAGCGAATTTATGATTTACGGGCGCAAATTTTAGAAAAAAATCGTATCGCTTTGGAAGAAAAAGATAAAAATCGCGAAGAAGGCAAGTCGTTAAAATTTGCGGACAGTTCGCAAAAAATTGAAAGCGAAGAAAAAGAAATCGCGGATAGTTTGCAAAAAGTTCGTGAAAAAGAAATTGCGGACAATTCTCAAAAAGCAAAAAAAAGCGATAAGTCGGCGGACAGTTTGCGGCAAATACGTGAAAAAGAAATCGCGGACAGTATTGCCGCCGAAAACGCAAAAAAAGCGCTTGAAGAAGCGGCGAAAGGCGACTGTAAAGATACCGCAACGCCATGGGTTTATCCCGAACCCACGGGAGGAGTGCATTTTGAGCCGATTAAAGTAAGTTTTTTCGTAAGTAAGCCGTGTTCGGTGTTTTACAAACGTTCAAAGGACGCGGAATTCAAACTTTGGAAGGGAGAAAATATTCTTATTTCAGACAAAACGGAACTTTATTACTACGCGCTTGACAGTTGCCAAAATTTATTTTCGGAACAAAAAAAAGTTTATGAATTTAGAGAAAGACAAACGCAAAACGTATGCCCAAACAATATGGCGTTCATAGAAAATCCCAACGGTAATTTTTGCATAGACCAATATTTGTGGGCGAATAAAAAAGGCGTTCTTCCCGTCAATATGGTTTCGCAAACGGCGGCGCGGGATTCGTGCGCGTCTTTGGGAAAACGGCTTTGCACCGCGGAGGAATGGACGGCGGCGTGCAAAGGTCCTTATTTGTGGAAATATCCTTACGGCAACGCGTATATGCCGCGCGCCTGCGTAACGCAGGATTCAGTTTTTCGCAGAAGCGGCGAGGCGAGCGAGTGCCGCGGATGGTATGCGGTTTACGATATGAGCGGAAATTTAGCGGAATGGACAAGTACCCGCTCTACGGAAAACAATCGGTTTTTTATAGTAAAGGGCGGATTTTGGGAAAGCGGTCAATCCGGCGACTGCGAAACGTCCAGATACAGTTATTATCCTCAAAATCAACACAATCCCGTCGGATTTCGATGCTGCAAAAGTTTGGAGTGATTTAATAGATGACGGATTTATATAAGTTGCTGGAAAACAAACTGTTTCCTTTCGTCGAGAAACCGGGAAGGTACGCGGGCGGCGAGTATAACAGCGTCGTTAAAACAGACGCGAAATTAAGCGGAGTTCTATGTTTTCCAGACCTTTACGATATCGGAATGTCGCATTACGGAAGTCAGGTTTTGTATAATATTGTAAATTCAAACGAAAACTGGTCGCTTGAAAGAGCGTATATGCCGTGGTTCGACGCGGAAAAAATTATGCGCGAAAATAATATTCCGCTTTTTACACTCGAACGCTTTTTGCCATTGCAAGTATTTGATTTTCTTGGATTTACGGTGCAATACGAACTTCAATATACCAATATATTATCTATGCTTTCTTTGGCGAAAATTCCGATTTGGGCAAAAGACAGAAACGACGGCGAGCCGATAGTTATCGCAGGCGGAATAGTTTTGGCGAATCCCGAACCGATAGCGGATTTTTTTGATGTCTTATTTGTTGGAGACGGAGAAGAGAGTATAAAAAATTTCTGCGAAATTATGCAAAACCGCAAAGAAAAAAAATTGAGCAGAAAAGAGACCTTGAAAGAAATATCCAAAATTCCAAGCGCGTATGTCCCGCAAAATTACCGAACGAAAAAAACGAAAAAATATACCGTCGCCGTATTTGAAAAACCGGTGCAATTCGCTAAAATTCAGGAACTTAACGATAATTATATTCCTAAAAATCAAATCGCTCCGATTGTTGAAACCGTCCACAATCGGATGACCGCCGAAATTATGCGCGGTTGCACGAGAGGATGCAGGTTTTGCGCGGCGGGGTATTATTACAGACCCGTGCGCGAAAGAAACGGCGAGGAAATTATTTCGCAGATAAAAAACGCGGTTTTTAACAACGGCTGGGACGAAATAGGGCTTCTGTCGCTTTCTACGGCGGACTATTCGCAGTTTTTCCCGCTTTTGTGCGGATTGAAAAACAATTTTAGCGGAGTAAAAACAGGTATTCCATCGACGAGAATCGACGCGATGGACGAAAAAACGCAGGATTTGCTAAACGAAATCTCGCAGTCGTCGTCGCTTACAATCGCTCCCGAAGCCGGAAGCCAGCGTCTTCGCAATGTGATAAACAAGGATTTTTCACAGGAAAAAATACTTGAAACCGTCGAAATTCTTGCAAAACGAAACAAAAATACGATAAAACTTTATTTTATGCTCGGTCTTCCGAGCGAAACCGACGAAGATATAGACGAAATGATACGTTTAATAAAAAAATGCAGCGAAGTTGTTTATTCCCACACTAAAAGATGCGTTATAAACGTATCGCTTTCGCCGTTTTCGCCGAAACCGCACACTCCTTTTCAGTGGGAAGAATTATGCGACTTAAAAGTGATTTTGCAAAGATGCGTAAAGGTCAAAAATGCTTTTTTTAAAACGAAGAACGTAAATATCGATTATCGCGAGCCGATACTCTGTTTCTGCGAAAGCGTTTTTGCCAGAGGCGACAGAGAATTATCGAAATTTATATACGAACTGTTTTTGAACGGCGCGAAGTTTGAAGGATGGAACGACGCTTTATCTTTTGATTTGTGGAAAAAGTGCGCGGAGAAATGCCAAATATACTTAGAAAAATACGCGCAAAAAATTGATTTGGACGAAGAATTGCCGTGGGATATAATTTCTACCGGCGTAAGTAAAAATTTTCTTTTGGAAGAACGGCAAAAAGCGTTTTCGCAGATTAACACGAAAGATTGTCGAGAAAATTGTAATTTTTGCGGCGTTTG
>WRFX01000182.1 GCA_009787445.1 Chitinivibrionia bacterium
GAGGACTTGGAGAGAATTAGCAGAAATCACGAAAAAGAAAAAAATGCGTTTCGTATATGCAAAGAAAGAATTATCGAATATAAACTCGATATGAAACTTGTGGGCGTCGAAATGCAGTTTGACGGCGGGAAATTGACGTTTTATTTCACTTCGCCGCAGCGCGTGGATTTTAGAGAATTGGTAAAAACGCTCGCGGGAATTTATAACACGCGAATAGATTTGCGGCAAATCGGCGTAAGAGACGAAACGCGAATAATTTCGGGAATCGGCGCTTGCGGACGAACGCAATGTTGTTCTGCCTGTATGTCGGGATTCAAAGAGATAAGCCCGCAATACGCAAAAGACCAGCAATTATCTATGAACGCCGTAAAAAATTGCGGAAACTGCGGCAGATATTTATGTTGTTTAGCGTTTGAAGAGGATTCTTATATAGAAGCGTACAAACGCATTCCCCGCGCCGGAAGTTATTTTACTAGCGCCGAACAAAAAAGAGGCGAAGTAGTTTTCGTCGATATTTTTAAGGAACGGATTCAGGTAAAATTTATCGTAAAAAATAAGGACGAAAAGCCGACTACGCAATACGAATGGTTCGATATGGAACAAATTAAATCGGGAAAAGTTGAAGAAATTAGGCATTTTCAACAGAAAGGAAAAGAAAATGGAGTTATATAAAAAGAAAAATAAACCGCTTTTGGTGACGATGGCTCTCCCCTACGCAAACGGCAGCATTCATTTAGGACATTTGGTAGAAGCGGTTATAGCCGACGTTTTTGTCAGAGCGCAAAAGATGACGGGTCGCGACACTATATATATTTGCGCCGACGACACGCACGGAACGCCTATTCAAATAAGCGCGATGAAACAAAATATAACGCCCGAGCAACTTATATCAAAAGCGTTTGACGAGCATACGCGGGATTACGCGATATACGGAATAGGATTCGATAAATATTACACCACAAATTCCGAAGAAAATCGTATTTGGATGGAAAAAATATACGGCGAATTGCAAAAAAACTCGATGATAAATAAAAAAACGCTCCAACAATTTTACTGCGAACACGATAAACGTTTTTTGCCCGACAGGTTCGTTAAAGGCGATTGCCCAAAATGCGGCGCGCAAAATCAATACGGAGATAATTGCGAAGTTTGCGGCGCAAGTTACAACAGCGAAGACATTAAAAATCCCAAATGTTCGCTCTGCGAAAAGGAACCGATACTTAAAGACAGCGAACATTTTTTCGTCGATATGAAAAAAGAGAAGGATTTTCTTGAAAAATATCTTGCTCAAAGCGACGTAATTCAGGACGATATAAAGGTTTTTGTGAATAATTGGGCGAGCGATTTGCAAGAAAGATGCATAAGCCGCGACGAGCCGTATTTCGGTTTTAAAATACCCGATACGAAAGACAAATATTTTTACGTTTGGCTCGACGCGCCGGTCGGCTACATTAGTTCCACGCAAAAATACTGCGATGAAAAAGGCATAGATGTGAACAAATACTGGAACGAAAATTCGGACTGCGAGATAGTGCATATTATAGGAAAAGACATAGTTTATTTTCACGCTTTACTTTGGCCCGTGATGTTGAAAAACGCGAAAATCAAAACTCCCGACAGTTTATTTATTCACGGTTTTTTAACGGTCGAAGGCGAAAAAATGTCAAAAAGTCGCGGAACTTTTATTTTGGCTAACGACTTCGCGAAAAAAGTAAATCACTCTTTCGCGGCGCAATATTTGCGTTTTTATTTCGCAAGCAAACTTACGCCGACCGTAAGCGATTTGGATTTTTCTATGGACGAGTTTATAAACGTGATAAATTCCACGCTCGTCAACAATATCGGGAATTTCTGCAATCGCACAAGTACTTTTTTAGACAGATTTTTTGAATCCGTAATTCCCGACGCCGAATGCGATAAAGAAATTGAGCGGCAAAGTTTGGAATTTACAAAAAAAATCATAGAATTTCTGCTTCAAAGAAATTTCAGAGCGGCTATCGACGAAATACGAAACTTGGGAAGTATGGCGAATAAATATTTTCAGGACGAAAAGCCGTGGGAATTGGTTAAAACGGATTTGGAGCGGGCAAAAAAAGTTATGGCGACCTGCGCGAATTTAATTGCCGTCTTGGGCGTCAATATAAAGCCGATTGTTCCCGAAATCGCCAAAACGCTCGAAGAACAATTTAGTGAAAATTTTGTTTGGGACAACGCGAATTTCAATAGGAGAAATAAAAAAATCGCCCCCGCCAAAAAACTCGCGCTTCCGCTTGAAAAAGAGATGTTAGACGGACTTTACGAAGGATAATGAATGCGAAAAGGCAATAATTATTTCTTTGCCGCCGTCATAATTTCCATACTTTCGGCGGTTATTTTTTTCTTTGTCATATACAATTTTCCGCTTCAACTTTATCCCGACAATAAGACGTTTTTTGACTTCGACGTCGTATCAAACATCGCAAACGAGCGCGGATTTTCCGAAATGGGCGTCGATTCGTCGTCGGGGCATTTGCATTTTAGATACAATTACGAAAAAGGAAACGACGACCCTTTCGCAATTTTAATATTTCACGCGCACGAACTTGCGCGGCATCTCAATTTAGGCGATTATAAATATATAGACCTCGATATTGACCCGAAATTAACGCAGGATTTTACCGTTTCGATGTATGTTTATATTCCCGAAACCGATTTTAGCAACATTGCGCTCGCCGAAACGCATCGACCGTATTCTATGAAAATTCGCATTGAAGAAAACAAGTCGCATTATCATTACAAGATAGCGGATTTTGCCACTCCCGCGTGGTGGTTTGCGCATTATCAGGTCGACGATTATTCTCTGCCGAAAACAAATTGGAACAATTTTACGCATATGACAATAACCAATTACGAACAAAACGACACAACTTTGCAGGTCGTTATGAAAGGTTTAAGATTTACCGATTCTATAAAAGAAAAAATTATTTATTCGATAATATTTTGTCTGTTCGTCTTTATAATTTCCCTTATTTTTTACAGCACTATAACAAAAAAAATGCAAAGTGTCGCAGACACTAAACATCACGATAAATATACTGACGAGACCGCTCAAAACTTACTTGAATATATAGAAAAAAACATTTCAAATCCGCTTCTGTCGCTTGATTTGATAAATAAAGAAGTCGGAATAAACAGTTTTGTAGTAAATGAAATTCTTAAAGACCAAAAAGATGTACAATATAAAAAATATATCGACACGTTAAGAATTGAAAAAGCAAAGCGAATGCTTACGGAAAGCGAACATCAAATATCGGTAATTGCAGAACAAGTTGGGTATTGTTATTCAAATTCTTTCAGCAGAATTTTCGGAAAATACTGCGGTATGACGCCAAACGAATATCGAAATAAATTCGGGACAAAAAATTAAACCGACGTCTCCCCCGACAACTCGACAATTCCGTTTCCGTCAATAATTTCGCCGATTTTTACGGGACAGAATTTTTGAATATCCGCTTCGTTGAGAAGTATTTTTTCGTAATCTTTAGCGACAACGACCGCCATTCCTATTCCCATATTGAAAGTGCGGTACGCTTCGTCGCGCAGCATATTGCCATTTTTCGTCAAAAACTTGAAAATCGGCTGCGGAGTCCAAGAATTTATATCGATTTTCGCATTGCAATTCGCGGGCAAAATCCTATCGATATTGTTTTGAAATCCGCCGCCCGTAAGATGCGCGATTCCTTTTATATATCCTTTGTCGATAGCCGAAAAAAGCGGCGTGTACGCTATATGCGGTTCAAGCAGAACTTCGCCGAAAGTTTTATTTTCCGACTCAAATTTGTCGCTGTATTTTTTACCGCAAATTTCTTCTACGATTTTTCGAGCCAGAGAATAGCCGTTAGTATGCAATCCGCTTGAACGCAAACCTATAACGACGTCGCCGTTTTTGATTTTTGAGCCGTCTATAACCTTTTCCTCATCGACGACGCCGACTATCGTTCCTGCAATATCGTAATCGCCTTTTTGATACATTCCCGGCATTTCGGCTGTTTCGCCGCCTATTAACGCGACTCCGCTTTCTCTGCACGCTTGGGACAAGCCAATAACAATCTGCTCGGTAACGTCGGGAGATAAAACGCCCGTCGCTATGTAGTCCAAAAACACGAGCGGTCTTGCTCCCATAACTAAAATATCGTCTATGCAGTGATTTACGATGTCGCGTCCGACGGTATTATGCACGCCCGTCGCGGCGGCGATTTTGAGTTTCGTGCCAACGCCGTCGACGGAAGTTACCATTATCGGATTTTTCATATTTTTGAAAAACGAAACGTTAAACATTCCGCCGAACTGTCCGAATTTTCCGACGACCCTGTCGTTGTAAGTCGTTTTTACGAGTTTGCCTATTCTTTCTTTTGTATCGTTCCAAGCGGCAAGATTAACGCCCGCGTCGGAATATGAGATTGATTTGTTTTTTTCGTTCATTTTTATCCTTTTTTTCGGGAAAAATAATTTTTGTCGAAGTAAAAATGCCATATTTTATAACTTTTTCCGTATTTCTTCCGAAACAAATATTATATTACTCCCGAAAACTAACCCAAACCACTTAAAAAACAGATAAAAAAGAATGAAAGGAAAATACGGTATGAAAAACAAAATTTCAAAAATTCAAAATAATTTCGCTATTTTGGTACGTACCGCATTATATTTTATTCTTATGA
>WRFX01000183.1 GCA_009787445.1 Chitinivibrionia bacterium
CACTTTCAAATACCTGCAACATCGCAAATATCATATCAATAAAATACCATTTCGCCGCAATAAAAAACAAGGGAAATTCCCATTTTCACAAAAAATATTTCAGACAAAATACAAAAACTACAAAAACCGCTTCACAAGCGGACTTTGCAATACGTAAAAAACTAATAAATTATATATTATGCGTAAAATTTCGGGAAAGTTTAAGCGCGGGGGGAAATTATTTTTTTTGCGGCAAACAACAGCACAAAGACACGTCGGTTTTGAAATTTCCGTTTGAAAAAGAAAAGCCGATTTCCTTAATAAAAAAAACACGCGACGACAAGCAATATTCAGGCGCGGACAATTTTACAAGCGACGCGGTTTTTAACAATTTTCCGTTAATCTTAAAAGTCGGCAAACTAAAAGATACGGTTAACGTTTCCGATAAATCGGCGGCGTAAGTTCTAAATATCGTATCATTCAAATTTTCTTTTGCCGATTTTAATAATTTAACGGTGTGGAAAGGACTGTCGGAACTTGTAATCCGCACGGTATCTAAAAGCGACCTTTCATTGTCGGGAATTGCAACATATTCGGCGGCAATACGGTCGCAATTATATTTTACGTTAAAATCAAATACGGCGTTTTCGTCAATTCCTACTTTTATCTCGCCAAAATCTTCCAAATAGTCGGAAATTCCGACTAGTTGAAATTTGTTTTCGCCGATATTGCAATTTACAAACAGCGAACTCGCCGCGCAAACGGCAACAATGTTTTTGCCTAAATTTTCATCGGGGGAAAGTTTTATATTTTCAATTTCAATTTTCGCCAAATCCGATTTTGAAACAAATTCAAAGTAACCTTGAAAACGTTCTTTTACCATTTCAGACGTCAAACTTAAAGCCGTTCCCGTTAAATATGAATCTAATGCGTTCTGGGAATAATAAACTCGTTCCAAAAACCACCCCATCGTCGCGCAAGTAACAATATACGAAAAATCCGTAGTAATTTCAACGGAAATAATTATACCTTCCGCAATTTTCGACCATTTTTCGCCGTCCAAAAAATAAATCGTAGCAATTTCCGTAGAAAAAGGCAAAACTATACTTTTCGTTGTAAAAGTAAAATTATGCGAAAGCGCATCAAACTTAAAATTTATATTAAAACTTTCAATAAAAGGCAATTCTACAAGTCGGTTATGTCCTGCGCCTAAATATTCGGCGAAAATTTTTTCCTGTAAAAGTTTTTCGTTAAATAATTTATCCAAATTAAATTTATTGTTTGTAAATAAGGAATTTGGGCGCAAGGCAATACGCACGGGCGTTTTTTCATTCATAATAGAAAACCTCTTTCCCCGGCGGTAATCCAAAAAGCGACTCGCCTTTTATATTATTTAATTCTACAAAATCCAAAAATTTTTTTTCGTATTCGTCGGCGGTTTTCGGTTTATAAAGTCGAAAAACAAGCGGGTAAATATCAGTAAATTTTTCTAAAAAAACGCTGCGCTTTTGTTTTGCCCTTTCAAGTTCAAATTGTAGTTTCGTAACAACGTCAAGCAAAAAAACGCTCGGCAAATTAAAATCTTGCGGTTCAATATCCGTTTCAAGTTCCGTAAAAAATAAAAGTTTTTCATATATATTTTTTTGAAAAATCATAATATCGCCGTGATTGTATTTAGTAAAATCCAAAGAAAATAACAAACAACTTAAATTATATACGGGAAAAGTCATAACGTCGACAAAAAAAGTTTTTTCCTCTTTTGAAATTAAATTTACTTTTTCAACTTCGTAGTCAAATTCAAAAGCCGTCAATATATCGTCAAATTCCTTTTTAGTTAAATCTTGCGCGTTTGAATTTATAATTTCGGCGGTTTTTTCCTGCAAATCCAAAACTTTTTTTATACCGTCTTCTCCGCGACCGTGAACGGTAATATGCGCGTTTTGCGTTTGCAAATTCCACGCCGCAGAAATCGCTTTTCCGTAATTTGTCGCAAACGTTTTTATTTCCATAAAGGTATTCACAGGTGCCATTATAAGCGTCGCGCAGGCGTTTATAAGTTTTACCCCGACGTTAATTTGTTTCGCTTTTTGTATCGCGTTAAAAACGGTCAATACGCTCCCCGCCGCAGACAAAAGCGGCGAAATTGTTTTTTTCGGCGGCTTTTCTTCTACTGCGGCAATGGAAAATTTAACGTAATTATAATTATCTACGAAATTATGCGCGTATTCCGCGCTTTCGACAAATACGTCAATCATTCCGCTAAATTCCATTAAATCAAATAATTTTAAGGTTTTTTTGTTTTGCAAACTCGCGCTGAATTTTTGCGCGGTAAAAGGGTCAAATCGCAAATCCAAATTTATTCGTCTGTTGTAATTTTTGTTTTTATACACAAGTTCGCCGTCGGCTATGGTATTTACGGTCGCAATATTAAATTTATTAGAATAATTAACCCTTTGAAAATCGGGTAAAAATATTTTTCCGTCGCCTGTTTTTAACTTTCCGTTTTCTATCTCCACGCCCGCGCCGTGTTTGCCCGTTATTCTAAAAACTAAAATCAAAACGGTAATACAAACAATTCCCGCAGTTATCGCGCCGTGCAAAGTTCCTAAAAAATCAAACATAAATTTTTATTCCTTTCTTGAAAGTTTTAAGAAAAAAATAAAAAAAAGCGCATTGAATTTTATACAATACGCACAAGTAAATTATTGTTGTTGTTTTGGGAAATTTAGGGAAAATGTTTAATTTTCAGGAATGCCGTCCCAATACATTAGTTCGGGCGCAATATCAATATTATCCGTAACGCCTTTTATATTCCATTTATAAGCCCAAAACGCAGTATCAAATTGAATTTTTACAGTATCAAAAAAAGTTTTTTCACGTAATGGGGCAAATACGGTACAATTCAAATGCGGCTTAAAATCAAAAATTCGCGTTTCGCCGTTTGAAAAAACAACTCGTAAAAAATAATTATCAAGCGGCGTAACTTCTACCGCTTCTATTAAATCGTCCGTGCCTTCGTAGCAAAAATAATCTTTCATAAACTCCCCCTTTATTTAAGCGGTGAAATATCAAAAGTATGTTCGCCTTCTTTTGCTAATTCCCAATTTTTTAATAATTCATCTTTGTGTATTACCGCCCAAGCCGCGACTATTTTTGCCTGTTTCGGTGGAAATTTACCTTTTGTAATTTCGCCGTCAAAATCAAAATTCGCTTTATATTCCCCATAACTCGCGTGAAAATGCGGCTTGTTATGGTCTTTTGAGTTCATTGTTATGCGTATTCCAAAGAAAAATGAAATTTCGGGCATTTTTTTACTCCTTTTTATAGTATTTAATACATATAAAATACTATATATTCCCTTGAAAAGTCAAGAGAAAAAACAACTTTTTATATATTTTAAAAAAAAGTTTTTTCTCTTTGTAACATTGTAACATAAAAACATAAATTATTGTAACATTGTAACATAAATTATTGTAACATTGTAACATTGTAACATTGTAACATTGTAACACCGATTTGAGAGAGTACGTAAATTTTGCGATTTTTTGCACACCCCACAAAAACGAATTTGTTTTTTGGCAGAACCTTTTTTTATTTTATCTCGTTTTCCTTTTGCGCTTTTCGGCGCGGCGTTGTTCCCTATTTAGAATTTTCCCATTGTGTACCCACTCTTTATTGTTATTTTGCCAAACGATACCGTTCCACGTTTCAAAATACCAGCAACCACATTGCTTTTTATTTTCTAAAAATTCCGTCCAAATACCCGATATGTCTTCTTTGCGCGTCTCTTCAAAATTCCAATTTTCTACTATTTCGGAAAGTCCGTAATACTCGTTTTGCGCTTTTTTCAAATAATCGTATATTGCTTTAAGCCCCGCGCTGCTCATTTTTGGCGTAGTTCTTTTCATTCGTAAATAATCTAAAAAATCATCAAAAGAAATAATAATCATTTATTCCCCCCTTTTTGCATATTAGGCGGATATATTTTTATATCCGCCTGTTTATTTACGCTGTTTTTTCGACTTGCGAATCGTTTATTTTCGGAAGCATAAAATTTGCAATAACGACCGAAAGAATAATCGCCAAACCGACTGCTACCATTCCCATAATTACCCCCACCTGCTATTTGATTTTTCTATTAAGAAAATACCTATAAAACTAAACAGCACCGCCAATGCGCCGCCATAAATAATGTGTTCAACATTTACCCCGTCGCCAAATATACCGTCTAACACAACCCCCGCGTAAGTTAAGGCGCACAAATTAAGGAATAATCCGCCCAATGCTTCTTTTCCCTTGTTACTGAAACGCAACATATAAAAACCTCTACTTTCTACCTTTCGGCACTTTTAATACCTGCTACATCGCAAATATCATACCAATAAAATACCATTTCGCCGCAATAAAAAACAAGGGAAATTCCCATTTTCACAAAAAATATTTCAGACAAATTACAAAAACTACAAAAACCGCTTCACAAGCGGACTTTGCAATACGTAAAAAACTAATAAATTATATATTATGCGTAAAATTTCGGGAAAGTTTAAGAGAGTCGCAGGTTTTTATATGTTTTTAAGAAAAAAGGTTTTTAGGTTCTTGCAAAAAACCTTTGTCGATTTCAGGTTCGTGGTATTTTGAACTTTTATAAAATTCGTAGCCGCTTTTTGTAATATTATCAA
>WRFX01000184.1 GCA_009787445.1 Chitinivibrionia bacterium
CAACTGATTAAATAATCAATTATTTGTCGCAGTTGCGATATGTATGCAGTCGTCTCTGCTTGTTTTTCCAACAACTTTTTCTTTAAGATACTCGTCCGCTAACGCTTCGCATTCCGACGTAACTTCTATTGATTGATATTTTATATCTTTCAATAGATTTTTTACATTTTCCGGCGCGTCTTCCAATTCTTCTACCACAGTACCGGAAATAAAAACAATATATTTTCCCGCTTTTATTTTTTCAAAAAGCAAGCGAGTTTCTTGCATAAATATTTCGTCGTAATAGCCGCCAAAAATCGACGTGTCTAAATACAAAGACGTTATTTTATTTACCATATTTTTCCCTTTCCGTTTACATTTAAAATACTATTTTGCGTATTAAAAATATGTAATTTCCCGTATTTCCCGCAACTCTTTGACGTTTATAAAAATCTTTTTCATTTTATTTAACTAATTTCTCTGTGCAAATATTATTTTAGTGGCACGACAAATACATAGATTGTGGTAAAACTATAATTACGGTAGAATGTCATTTTCAGTTGTTTTATTAAATTTAACTTTTTTAATAAAGGGGATTTTGTGAGAGAGATATTAAACGAAATATGCGAGTATTTCAAATATAAAGAAAAAAACTTTGTAGTATTTACAGAAAACGATGTTAGAATCGAGGGTTGGTTTAAGGGCGAGTTATTGATGTTGTTTAAGGAAATGAAAGATAATAATCGCATTAAAAATTTTGACCGAGAAGTTTCCCGTTTTTCTGATGGCAAGAGATTTCAAGTAGATTTTTCAATAACAACAAACGACGATGTAGAACGTTTTATTGAAATAAAATCATTGTCAATCGGTCAAAAAAAGAAAACTCCGCGGAACTTAAGTTTTTATTTTAGAGATGATAATTTAGGAGTAATAAACGACTTGAAAAAGTTTAAACAATTAAAAAATTGCCAAGAAAAATACATAATGTTATTTGTTTATCCTAATCCTAAAATAGACAAATGGCAGAAAATGATTAAAAAGTTAAAAGAATTTGAAGAGTTAAAAGAATTTGAAGAGTTAAAAGAATTGAAGTTAGATATTATAACAGATATTAACGACTTTAATGACAATTATTACATTGCGTTTATGAAAGTTCAATTTGAAAATAAAGGAGAAAGATAATGAAAAACTTGTGTAGATTGGCGTTTTTATTGATTTTGTGTTTCAGTTTTCTTTGTAATGTGAATGCTGAAATTGAATTATTACATACTTTTGAAGGCGGGTGGACCGATGTATATACTTCATTAGACGAAGTAGAAAAAAGTAATACTGATTTCAAAGGATTTGTTGTCGGCAATAAAATTTATAACGAAGATTTCTCTTTAAGAAAATCTTTTGATATTAACGGGGGGGGGGGAAGTTATTTCGTAAAATTATTGTATGTTTCAGAAAAAATATTCAATAATGACAGCAAATTAGAATTTTTAGTTGTTGGTACACAAAGTATTACAGGAACAAGTTCAGTTTGTCAATTGTATGACGAAGACGGAAATCTGTTGAAGGATTTTGGTAATATTGAATCCACTATTGGAAATATGGGAGTAATATCGGCGTTTGATATTCATCGTCTTGTTAGTTTGTATTTAACTTTGTCTGGCGAATATATATTAGCCGTTAGAGAAAATCTGACTACGACTAAAATATATTCTCTTCCCGGCAGGAAAAACAACGAAATAATTTCAGGATTTGAGAATATAATTTCGACATTGAACACAAAAGTTTCGGACTTACAAAAAGATACGGCAGATTTGAATGACGAAATAGAGAAATTGCTCAAACAACTTGAAGATTGTGGTAAATCACCCATAACCGAAAGAACAAGTAGCACCGACCTTTATGGAATTAAATTTGCAGATAATATTGTTTCTGACAAAGCGGAAATAAGCGTAATTCTTCCTAACAACGAAAGATTTATTGAAACAAAAATCACAATTTATGATGTGATTGGGAATGTTGTTTATTCTGGCAATAATTTGATTTGGGATTTGCGGAATAATGCAGGACGATTTGTTGCCAACGGCAGTTATTTGGTAATTGCCGAAGTGAAAGGAACAAACGGAAAGGTTTATTACTACTCGGCAAAATTTGGGGTTAAGAGATGATGTTTTAATTTAGGACAGCGTATAGCTTCGTGCGGTTTGTGAGAAATCAGAAAAGGAAATATTTTTTTTACCGAACAAGATTTTGGTGAATGAATTTCTAATTATTGTGCATAAAAAGGTTTTTTGTTTTTATCAATTTTAATTTTCGCCACCTTAAACTCCGCTTTATCCATTTTCGGCTCAACAACTTCACGAAAATATTTATATTGACGCCTTGCATAATATCAAATACGTTTTCGTCTTTGCTATCAAAATTTTATTTTTGGCATCTCTCTATAAATCTTTCCGTTAAGTTCTTTTCCGTTAGAGTGTTTATCTCGTTTTACGCCGTCGCTTCCCCAAGTTCCCCACTGCTTAAAAAAGAATGCCGATTCTTGTGCTTCCGCTTGATTTTTTATTGACAAAACCCATTCTTTTTCTATTTTTCTTGCACAATTTCCGCTTTCTCCGCCTACAATTACCCAGTTAATATTTTCAAGATTTAATTCGCCCAAATTCTCCAAAAGCGGCTCGAAAGATATAAATCGTATTGTTGAGGGTAACTGTCGTAACATATCTATACGGTTTTTGACGGATTTATTTTCTACGGTTGTTCCGAGCCATACGTTTTGCGGAATTTTATGAGTTTCAAAATATTTTATCATTCTTTCAGGACGTTTTGTTAAAATTTGGTAGTTATGTTGCGAAGTTTTTTCTATCGTGTTCATAATATTATCAATAAATTCAAAAGAAACTTCTTTATGGAAAATATCCGACATAGAACATACAAAAATCGAACACGGTTTTTTCCACAAAAACGGCTCGGTCAGTATGTCTTCGTGCATTGAAACGGAAAATCCGTTTTTGTATTTTTTTTGTCCCATTGCACACAATCGGTGAGCCATAATTTCAGCGTAGCAGTTTTTGCATCCTTCAGAAACTTTGGAACATCCTGTAATCGGATTCCAAGTTTTATTTGTCCATTCTATTTTGCTCATTTTTGCTCCAACGTGAAATTTACTTTATGGTGTTCATCGGTCAAATAGAATGAGTTTTTTCTCGCTTCTTTCTTTGAATCTATATCAATAACTTTGAAGTTATTATTTTCATTCTGCCATTTCTTAAAGATTTCATTTGCATGCTTTGGCAAGTATTCATTTCTTAAAATTATTTCATACATTTCAAGATTACTTTTTGGCGTTTTTAATTCACATTTTAATATACTTTCTAACTTTTTGTAATGCCGTTCTTTTACGGTTTCTTTATTTTGTGATTCAAACATATCTATTTGGTCTTCTTGTTTATTAAACCCTTGCCCGTTACTTTCATCTAATTTCCACTTTACCTCAAGAACTTTCTCAAAACCTTTTATATTTGAACTCATAAAAAACAAAGCAAAATAACTCTCTCCACCAACGTTCTTGTATCTATAAATATGATACGATGTTACGAAATATTTACCGTCTAATTTCAAAGCGTCAGAAATATGGCGTATGTATTCTAATTGACTAACTTTTTTATTTCTTATATTATGATTTTCATCAAAGAAACTCTCTATAAATTCGATTAACCTTATATACTTTTGCGCTTCTTCGCTTTTATTTGCTTTTTCAACCATTGCTTTTTGCGAAAATCTTTGAATTTGTGAAATAGGTAAAAATAAGATAATTTCTGTTTTACCATTTTCCATAATATTGAACAATTTATCTTTACTGATTTTTTTGTACCCGTAAGGGTCAATAAATATTAAATTTCTTGTATTATTATTTGTTTTAGAAACTTTATACAAGATATTTTTAATAATATCTTCGGTGTCCAAATTAGAATATTCTACATTGCAATAACAGTTTTTTACTTTGTCAATATACTCTTTTATATTATCTGTATAATTAGTTTTTATATCGTTAAAAAATAAAGAAATAGGCGTTTTATAAACTTTGTTTTTATCATTTCGCAAATTTTTTATTATATCAAACGCTGTTATAGCGCTTCCTTTTTTACCATCTTTGTAAATTCCACGCCCACAAAATATATCGTAAATATTTATTTGTTTAATAAAATCAACATTACATAAAATCCGTAAATATCTTTTCAAATATTCACCATAAAATTCAACTTTTGCCTGCGAATGTTGTAATTGCAACTCTTTTGCATTTTCTTTTTTATCCACTAAACATCTCCTGTATATTTTTGTCGAAGCAACTTTGTCTGTTTTAACATAATATAGTATTTGCCAAAAATATATAGCAAAAAATTATTAACGTTTATAAAAATCTTTTTCATTATTGTCGATAATAAATTAAAGTTTAAACCCTTTTTGCCGATATGATATATACGGATAGGAGGACGGTATGGTAGATATACTTTCAAGAGGCGTAATGCGCGGTTTGGTAGCGGCTAATTTATCTTTGAATACCGCGGATTCAGCGTATGGCATATATAATT
>WRFX01000185.1 GCA_009787445.1 Chitinivibrionia bacterium
ATATATCGTATATGTTCGTTTCTTTTGAAAAAATAAAAGTATTTTTGTCTGCAAAAGGAGAGAAAATGTATAATTTACCGGATGAAAAGGGTTTTTACGGCGAGTTCGGCGGACAGTTTGTTCCCGAAACGCTGATGTATGCGGTTAAAGAATTGGAAGAAACGTATAAAAATTCGCAAACCGACGACGATTTTCAAAAAGAATCGCCTATTATTTACGGGAATACGTCGGACGCGAAAATCCGCTTTATTTCGCTAAAAACCTGACAAAATACGCGGGCGGCGCAAAAATTTATCTCAAACGCGAGGATTTAAACCACACCGGAGCGCACAAAATAAATAACGCTATCGGACAAATTATGCTCGCGAAAAAAATGGGCAAAAATAAAGTTATCGCCGAAACCGGAGCCGGACAGCACGGGGTCGCGACCGCCACCGCGGCGGCTTTGTTCGGTATGGAATGCGCGGTTTATATGGGCGAGGAAGACATAAAAAGGCAGGCGTTGAACGTTTTCAGAATGCAATTGCTCGGAACAAAAGTCGTGAGCGTAAAAAGCGGCTCAAAAGTGCTTAAAGACGCCGTNAACGAGGCGCTGCGCGTTTGGGTGGCGCAAGTCGANGACACGCATTACGTTATGGGTTCGGTTTTGGGACCGCATCCGTTTCCGCAGATTGTCCGCGATTATCAAAGCGTTATAGGCAANGANGCGAAAAAACAGTTCTTTGAAAAAGAAAGCAAACTTCCCGACGCTTTGGTCGCTTGCGTAGGCGGCGGCTCTAACGCGCTTGGACTTTTTTATCCGTTTGTCAACGACGAAAGCGTTAAAATGTTCGGGGTTGAGGCGTCAGGACTTGGGCTTGACACGGACAAACACGCCGCGACGATTGCGAAAGGACGAAAAGGAATTTTGCACGGCTGTTTAATGAACGTTTTACAAGACGAAAACGGACAAATATTGGAGGCGTTTTCAATTTCCGCCGGCTTGGATTATCCGGGAATAGGTCCTGAACATTGTTATTTTAACGAAATAAAACGGGCGAAATACGTTAGTTGTACGGACGGGGAAGCGTTGGAGGCGTTTAAGATTTTATGCGAGACCGAAGGGATAATTCCCGCACTTGAAAGTTCGCACGCTATAAGTTTCGCGCTGAAACTGGCAAAAGAATTGGGCGAAGACAAATCGATGATTGTGTGCCTGTCCGGACGGGGCGACAAAGACGTCGCGCAGATTAAAGAGCGTTTTGAAAGAGGTTAAAATGAAAACGTTGACGAAACATTTACGTGAAAAAACAGAAAAAAACGAAACGATAATAGCACCGTATATTATGGCAGGCGACGATAAAAACGGAATCGACGGGCTTTTTGATACTATAACGTTTTTAGAAAACTGCGGTATAAGCGCGATTGAAATAGGAATCCCGTTTTCCGACCCCGTCGCCGACGGACCGATTATTCAGGAAGCGGGATTGAGAGCGTTGTCGAAGCGGACGAATATTTTTGAAATAGTGAAAAAACTCAAAACATTTCAGACAAAAATTCCGCTTGTAATAATGTCGTATTTTAATCCGATTTATAATTTCGGCGTTGAAAAATTTATAAAAGAACTTGAAGACACGAGCGTTAATGGTCTGATAATTCCCGACTTACCTTACGAACATAAAGATATGATTGAACCGTTTTTGCAAAATACCGATATTGCGCTTGTCCGTTTGGTTTCGCTTACGACGCCGAAAGAGCGGCAAAAAACTTTGCTTGAAAACGCGCAGGGGTTTATTTACGCGGTTGCGTTAAACGGAACTACGGGAGTGGGCAAAAAATACAACGAAAACATTTACGGACATTTGGCGTATTTGAAAAACGAAAGCGAAATTCCCGTTTTGGCGGGGTTCGGCGTATCACGCGTCGAGCAGGTAAAGAAATTTCGCGAAGTTTGCGACGGCGTAATCGTCGGGAGTTTTATAGTGGACGCGCTGCACAAAGGCGAAAAAGAAAAAGTCGCGGAGTTTATTAGAGGGTCGGTGTAACGGACTTATTTATCGCTCAAATCCCAATCGAATAATTTTTACCGACCCGCGAAACACAAATATAAATACTATAAAACCGACAACCAAATCGGGTATTTTCGTTTGAAAAACCGCAACTAACATAGCGGCGACAATTACGCCGATATTTGCGATAATATCGTTGGACGTGCATATTTGACTTGCCCGTATATGCGCTTCTTTTGTTCTTGATTTATTCAAAATAGTCAAAGAAGTAACGTTTCCTGCAAGCGCCACGCAAGACAATACAATCATTATAACGGAATTCGGAATAAACTCGTTTCCTATAAAACGGTTTATAATTTCCGAAAAGCCCCAAATAGCCAGCAATAACTGCAAAATACCGCTTATTTTTGCGACCCGTTTTTTTATCAGGACAGTTCCCGTTATAGCGTAAATGCTTAAACCGTACACGAACGCGTCCGATAATTCGTCCAGCGCGTCCGCAACCAAACCCATTGAATGCGCTATAATACCGAAACAAATTTCAACGGCGAAAACCGAAAAATTGATAATAAGCACCGTCCATAATAATTTTTTATCGTTTGATTCGCTATTTTCTATTTTTCCGTCGTAAGCGGCGGTTTCAATATGTTTTGCTCCGAAATTCAAAGAATCAAGATAATTTTTTATCAGGGCAAATTCCGCGTCGTGATAAACGGTAAGATTGCGTTTTTCAAGGTCAAATTCCAATTTTTTCACGGCTTTAATTCCTGCAAGTTTCATACGTATAATTTGTTCTTCGCTGGGGCAATCCATATCTTTTATGTGAAAAAAACTTCTTTCCAAAATTACTCCTTGTTTTTTTATAAAATACTATTCGCATAATAACAAAAACCGCTATTCTTAAATTTTTTTACTTTTTACTTTTTTTTCTAACTTCTTTTACGGCAAGGTTAATATCGTCAATCTCAAGTCCCGCCTTTTTTGCGGCGATACGCGATTCTTTCGCTAAAATTTCATAATCTTTCAACGCCATATTTTCCTTTGGCATTTCCACGGAAATACCGACCATTTTCGCCATCATCTCAAACGGTTTTAAGACAGCGTACGATTTCGCCGTTAATATCATCGTCTTCATAATATATTCTCCTCTTTTCAATAAATATAATATTTGCGCCAAACAAAAAGGGACGGATCCCGCAAGTTCCATCCCACGCAAACAAAACACTGATAGAAAAAAGAAAGCCCCGAAACTAATCGGGAACTCCCCTGCCGACTACTTATTTCCCTTCTTTAAAGAGTACCGTCAATTCCGCTTCCGCAATTTTCTTGTCTGCATCCGACAGTTTTTCCATCTTACTTTTAAGCGCGTTCATTTTCTTTTCCANNGCGGCATATTTCGGGTCGCCTTGCGGAACTTTATCGTTAGCAAGTTTTTGCGCTTCTTTCACCAATTGATAACTCTGCTTTGCCAGCGATTTGGGACTGTTCCCGCAGCCCGTAATACCAAATACCAGAACCGACGCGATAGACGCGACCAAAATTATTTTTGTCATTCTTTTCATAAAAAACTCCTTATCATTGTTTAATCGCTAATTACTTTTCATTCGGACTGACGAACTGTACGCTCGCAAAGTCCACCCATTTTTCTGGGTCGCTGCTAACAGAAAGGTTTCCCCACAGGTCTTCCTGCGCTTCACCGTCTCGACCTAATTTTACCGGCTCTCCTTTTACAAACGTTTCGGACTGCGACGCCATTAAGAAACACAGCATTACGCCGTCGGTTTTAATGACCGAACCGTCCTTCGCGAGGACTTTATAGTTCGCATAACGGTAGTCGTTCATATTACTCGAATATCCGGTGATTTTGAAATCCTCCGTCGGATGAATTACGACAGATAAATTATTCTTCTCCGCGTTCAATTTTACCGATACGACCTCCAATTTCAGTTTTTTGAAATCGTCGGACATTGTAAACGGTATGCTTTTGCCGTTGATTTTAGCCCACTCCGCCTTTACAGCCGACGTTTTAGAAGAATCTAATTCTTTCCACTTTTTATCGTACTCTTCTTTCGCCTTTAAGAGAAGTTTGCCGTTTTGGGATTTTAACGCCTTTGCTTCCGTCGCCTTGTTTTTTTCCTTTGCGGCTTCAAACGCCAAATCATAATCGGCGTAAATTGCCGGAAGTTTTCCGATAAATTCGTTGCTTTTAAGCCCGCTCTTTTTTGCGCCGCCACCGCCTCCTCCTCCGCAACCTGCGAGAAGGAACATAACGCCGCACACCATCGACACATTAACCAAAAATTTGGTCAAAAAACAATTAAGTTTCATTACGAAACTCCTTTCTTAAAAAAAATGAATAAAATTGATACTTATTGCTAACCAAGGCAAACGCCCCATATAGCCGAACGTAATGAAGTAAGGACGAAAAACGAAAAAACCGTCTTTCGCGATATATGAGAAAACAAAAATTTTTTACGACAAAAAGAAAATAATTTAGAATTATCTTCGGGGGGGGGGG
>WRFX01000186.1 GCA_009787445.1 Chitinivibrionia bacterium
ATTTGCAACGTGGAATATTCCGACGGCGTTTCGCAGATAACCCGTATAAACAAAGCGAGAATGCTAAACGTAACTGCGAATATGGTTTCAACCGACATTGCAAAAGGAACGAAATCCCCGCAGGTTCTTAAAATGCTTAACGAAAAGGCGCCGCTTCCCGAAGGATATACTTACAAAACCGCAGGTATGCAGGATATGGTCGACGAAACGATGACGCAACTTCTTATAGCGGCGGCAATGGCGGTAATTTTAACGCTTATGTTGCTTATCGCGCTGCTTGAATCCATCTCTATGGGACTCGTGATTTTCTTGACCTTGCCGTTAGGGCTTATCGGCGTTATTTGGGCTTTGTTTATAACGCACAATTCGCTTTCTATGATTTCGATGATGTCGATTATTATGCTTATCGGGGTCGTTTCGACTAACGCCATTTTGATAATTAACTACGCGCGGCAGTTGCGAAACCAAACTCATATTTCGCCTCACGACGCGATAGTGAAAGCGGCGGGAACGAAACTTAAAGCGATTCTTATGTCGAACATAGCGATTGTAGTTTCTATGATTCCTATGGCTCTGGGAGCGGGAGCGGGCGGAACGTTCCGCGCGCCTTTCGCGATTACGGCTATCGGCGGAGTTATAGTTTCGACGATTCTTACGATTTTCGTAATTCCGGTGCTTTACGTCTGGACTGCGCCGAAACACGAAGACGAGGAACTATAACGCGGGCGCAAGAATTTCACAAAAAAAATTGACGGTCGTCCGCCGACTATAAGGCGGACGGCGTTAAAGTAAAAAATTTTAGGAGAATGAAAATATGGAAGAGCAAATATTACAAAAAGAAGAGCGGATTTCAAAGATACGGGACGTTAAAAGCGACCTTATTTTGGACGCCGCGTTAAAAGCGTTTTCTCAAACGGGAATTTATGAGACGAAATTGGAAGACATTGCGCACGAAGCGGGTTTTTCAAAGGCGTCGCTGTATAATTATTACCCGAACAAAGACGCGATAATTTTTCATTTAGCCGTCCGCGAATGGGAAAATCTCCTTGAACAACTGCTTAATTCGGCGGAATATTCGTTTTCGCAAGAACAGACGTTTGAGGAAAATATGCGCAGATATTTTATATTGACTTTGAAAACTTTCGCAAGAAATTTTAATTTTATAAATTCCTTAAATTTTTCAAAACATCTTGGAGTTTTGGGCGATAATTGCGAATCCAAAGACCCGCTTCGCGAATTTGTTGTTTATAAGGAAAAATTATACGAACAAACGCTTATTAAGGCGCTTTCGTGGGCGACAAAAAAAGAAGAGATAACGCCGCTGAATATTCCCGAAATGACTTTTTGCCGAATTATCGACGGCATTATTATGGGAATCGTGTATAATTGGATATGCGATAAACGCAATAATTTTGACGATATTGAAGAGACGGCAAATAATTTGATAAATTTTCTTATAAACGGGATTAAGAAAAGATGTTTTTAAGGATGGTACCGAAGGCGAGACTCGAACTCGCACGATATTGCTACCGGTGGATTTTGAATCCACTGTGTCTACCATTTCACCACTTCGGCTTGAAAACACGAGGCAAATATAATTTTTTTTCATTGGCAAACGCAAGTTTTTTTGAAAATTTGCGCTAAAAAGTAATAAATAAAGAGAAAACGAATGAAATTAAGCGGATATATAGAAGGATATTACGGACGAATTTTTGATTGGAAAACTCGTTTGGAATTTGCGAAAAACATTTTCGGCAAGGGAATGAATACGTATTTATACGCCCCGAAAGAAGACAAGAATCACAGAATTTTTTGGAAAGAAGATTATCCCGAAGACGACAAAAAACATTTCGCGGAAATTATTGATTTTGCGAACGGACGGGGCTGCGAATTTATTCCGGCAATCGCTCCCGGACTTTCATACGATTACGATAAAAACTGCTTCGGATTTTTGAAAAAAAAGATAAAATTTTTTGAAACGCTCGGCGCAAAGTCGCTTGCTCTCACTATGGACGATATTCCCGCAAAAAAGGGACTCGGCGTTTTGCACGGCGAATTGCTTGACGAAATAAAAAACGATTTCGCCGACTTAAAAATTTTGTTCTGCCCTACGGTTTACGCGACGGATTTAATAGACGAAAATTCAACATTTTACCTTGACGAATTGCGAAAAAACATTCCCGAAGACATACTTTTGCTATGGACGGGCGACAGTACGATTTCAAAAAAAATCGACCGCGAGAATATGAAATACGCGACAGACATGTTTCAGAAACGAATAGTAATTTGGGATAATTTTTATTCTACGGATTATTGCCCGAACCGTATTTTCGTGGGGAATTACGAAAACCGCGACCGCGAATTTTGCGAAAACGAATGCGCGGGCGTTCTGTTTAACGGAACGGGACTGCCGATTACCGACGAGATAATATCGAATATTTTTAACGCTTGGCTTCAAAACGAAAATTGGACTGAAAACGAAATAAAAAAACTTCTGACAAATTTCGGCATTCCGCAAAAATTGCTTGATTATCTGCCTGCCATATCGTCGCCGTACAAACAAAACTATTCGCTGCCGAATACGCTTTCGGCAAACGATTTTTTTACGGAGATTGTCGCAAAATGGCAGTCGCCGCTAAAACTCGAATGGTATAACGCCCTTCACGCGATTTTCACCGAAATTCGCATTACTACCGCAAAAGAGCCGTTCAATAAGGAGTGGTTTGGAATGCGGTATCTTTCGAGCGTTGCAACTCGTTCATTTCTTACTTCCTCTCAACCTCCAACAGCAACTTAAACTCATCGATTTCGACTTCGGCGGCGTCGGTTAAATTTTCGCCCCATTCGATTGATACCGCAAGCGTTTCGGCTTTTATAATGCTTTCGCATTCAACAAACGAATTTCGTAAATCATCGCCGCAGGAAATTTTAATATCGATTCTGTCCGCGACGTTAAAATCCCGTTCCTTGCGGATATTCTGAATACGGTTTATAAGTTCGCGGGCGTAACCCTCGTTTTTAAGTTCGGGAGTTATTTCGGTATTAAGCGCAAGCGTAATTTCGCCCGACGTTTCGACCTCTACTCCCTCGCGTTTTTCTCGTTTTAGTTCTATATCGTCGATTTTTATTTCGTAACCCAAAATCGTTTTCGCAGCGCCGCGTTCCAAGTAAGAAATATCGCCGCCCGTAAATTTCGCTATCTCGTCGGCAACCGTTTTCATATCCTTTCCGAGCGTTTTGCCCAATTTCTTAAAATTAGGTTTCGCGCTGACATTCAAAACCGCGTTTTCGTCGGTAATGCACTTTACTTCTTTCACGTTTAATTCTTCGGCTATAATATGCGACATTTCTTTCAGAAGATTGCACTTGTGTTCGTCGCGGATAATTATCGTAATATCCGAAAGCGGCTGACGGTTTTTTATCGTGTATCTCGCGCGAAGCAAACGCCCGACCGCGACGGATTCGCGAACCAAATTCATCCGCATTTCCACGTCGGCGTCTATTTTTGAATTATCGGCGGCGGGAAAATCGCACAGATGTATCGATTTTTTAGCGGCTCTATCGACGCTTCCTACCAAATTTCTATAAACCGCGTCCGTTAAAAACGGCAAAAACGGAGCCATAACTTTTGAAAACTCGACAAGTACGTAATAAAGCGTTTGATACGCGGCGTTTTTGTCGCCGTCGTTCTCGCTTTTCCAAAACCTGCGGCGGCTACGGCGAATATACCAGTTCGTCAAATTGTCTATAAATTCCACCAAAAGCGGCACGACTTTATACAGATTGTACCGCTCCATTTCGGCGTTCACGTCGGCTATGCAATGATTCAGATACGAGATTATCCATTTGTCGAGTTCGTTGTCCGAATTAAGCGGTTCGCCGCTCGGCGTCCAGCCGTCGACGTTTGCGTAAGTCGTAAAGAAACTGTACGCGTTCCAATACGGCAAAAGTACGCTTCGAGCCATTTCCATAACGCCTTTTTCGGAAAAGCGCAAGTCCTCCGCGCGAACCGCGGGCGAATTTATCAAAAACAGACGAATCGCGTCCGCGCCGCTTTTTTCCAGCATCTCTTCCGGCGAAGTGTAATTTTTCAGACGTTTGGACATTTTATTTCCGTCTTCCGCCAAAATAATTCCGTTCACTACGACGTTTCTAAACGCTTCCTTACCGAAAAGCGCGCTCGCCAAAACCGTTAGCGTATAAAACCAGCCGCGCGTCTGGTCGATTCCNTCGGCAATGAACTGCGCGGGAAAATTTTTCTCAAAAACTTCCTTGTTTTCAAACGGATAATGATTTTGCGCGTAAGGCATACTTCCCGACTCAAACCAGCAATC
>WRFX01000187.1 GCA_009787445.1 Chitinivibrionia bacterium
ATTCCGACGGCAAGCGTAATTTCGCAGGAAAGGGGTTTGTAAAATTTTGAGGAAATTATTTCGCATAACGCGCTGTCTCTTTTCATTTTGACGATTTTACTTTCAAAAACATTTCCCTTGCCGTCGGTGATTCTAATTTCGTCGCCTTCGCAAAATCTCAAAACGTTTGAAATATGGGCGACCTCTTCGCTGTCTAAAAGAATAGCGTTTCCGTTTATATTTTCGCTGAAAAATAAAAAATGCGCGTCTTTTTTGCTCATTTTTATATACCGTATAAAATTTTATCGTTAATCGACATAATTATTCTCCGAAAAGTGTTGTTTTATTTGAAAAATAATATTTTTCAGAACTGAATAAACGAAATTGTCGGCTTATCTTAAATCTTATTTATTTATTCTATCCATATAAGCGGTATATTCAAATATTTGTCCCCATTTTTTTTCTGAAATACTTTTTACTATTTTGAGATTTATCAAATGTTGCAACGATTTCATTACCGTAGGTTTTGAAATATCCGTATTTTTCACGATTTCTTTCGCGGCAAGAATCGGTTTTTTCTTAAACTCGTTAAATACCTTGCTTGACGACTGCGCCGCTTTCTTCAACGTTTTAATTTTTTCATCGTCGTTTGAAAATATTTTTTGAATGTCTATTAACGTTTCTTTCGCGTCAATAGACGTTTCATAAACGGCTTCAAGAAAAAAATTTATCCATTTTTCCCAATCTCCGTCAAAGCGCGCCGAATCCAAATATTCGTAATATAAATTTCTATGCTTTCTAAAAAAAACGCTTATATAAAGAAACGGCGATTTAAGAAATTTATTGATTACAAGAAAAAGAGTAATAAGCAAACGCCCAATTCTGCCGTTGCCGTCAAGAAAAGGGTGAATCGTTTCAAATTGGTGATGCAATAGCGCAATTTTTATCAACATCGGCGTTTTGTCTGTTTCATCCGCCATATATTTTTCAAAAGAATCAAGCGTTTTTAAAAGGTTGTCGGGGCTTACGGGAACAAATTTTGCGTTCGTTGGACGAGTGCCGCCGAGCCAATTTTGCGAAACGCGAAATTCGCCGGGATTTTTTGTTTTTCCTCTCGTATTGTTTAATAACTCCGAATGTATTTCCCTTATTAAACGCAGAGATAACGGTAATTCTTTTTCTCGCCGCAAACCGTAATTCATAGCGCGAACATAAGCGGAAACTTCTTCTACGTCATCGACGGGAACGCCGGTCGCGCAATCGCTTTCATATTTTATCAAATCGTCTAACGTCGATTGAGTTCCTTCTATTTGCGACGACAAAACCGCTTCTTTGCGAATATATGAATACTGTATTATCGAAGGNAAAGGATACGTTTGTATAACTCCGTTTAATTCTCCGACGGCGATATTCGCNTTTTCAAGCATTTCGCTAAATTCGGNATAATTCAAATCTTTCGGNGGCAAAGGGTTCGGATAATACGTATTATAATGTTCGCCCGTTAAAGATGATTTAATATATTGTCCCTGCATATCTCTTTTCATAAAAACTCCAAATTATTTTTTTGTAAAAATAATATTTATCCTTAACAAGTTTCAAGAGAAAGTTAAGGATAGCGCGTTATGTTTAACTTTTTCTTGATTTTTCTTTTTGATTTACCCCACCTTAACAACTTCGTTTTCTATAACTCCCTCGTCTTTGCGCGCCTGCAAAATCATTTCGTTTAACTTAAAAATAAGTTTTGAAATTCCGTCGTTCGTCGCCGCGGAGATAGAAAGCCAAGCGCGCGGAATTTTAATTTCGTCCAAATTTTTCGTATCGGTTTTCGTTAAAACGCAAATATACGGTTTTTCGGCAAGTTCGCGACTGTATTGTTTCAATTCGCCGCGAAGTTTTTTTGCGGTTTCTTTGGGATTTTCATCGTTGCAGTCAATCAAGACAGCCAAAACGCGCGTTCGTTCGATGTGCTGCAAGAATTGTATTCCAAGCCCTTTGCCCGACGACGCCCCCTCGATAATTCCCGGAATATCAGCCATTACAAACGAACCGTATTCGCCCGTTTTTACGATTCCCAAATGCGGAGTAAGCGTAGTGAACGGATAATCGGCTATCTCCGGCGTCGCCCGCGAAACAACCGACAAAAGCGTAGATTTTCCCGCGTTCGGAAGTCCGACAAGCCCCACGTCCGCCATAACTTTCAGCGTAAGTTTCAGCGTTTTCGTTTCGCCCGATTTTCCGTATTCGGCATATTCTGGATTCGGATTAAATTTCGTAACCATCGCCTTGTTTCCGCGTCCGCCGCGACCGCCTTTGACTATCAGAATTTCTTCGCCGTCGGTAGTGAAATCATAAATAAATTCGTCCGTGTCAAAGTCCTTTACGGTCGTGCCGAGCGGAACGGGAATTTTTATATCCTCTCCGCTTTTTCCGTATAAATTATTCGCTCCTCCGTGTCCGCCGCGCTGCGCTCTATAAAAAGAACGATACGAAATATCCTGAAGCGTTTGCGCGTTTTTGCTCGCGACGATATAAACGTTTCCGCCTCTTCCGCCGTTGCCGCCGCCGGGTTTTCCCTTCGGCTTAAATTTGTCGCGGTCGTATGAAAAACACCCGTTGCCGCCGTCGCCCGAAGTTACTTCAATTTTTGCGCTGTCAATAAACATTTATCCCGCTTTCTCGCAGGAAGAAGAAGACGGACAGTCCTTGCATTCGGCTTTTTTAGGCGGCGGATTTTTGAAATCCGTTTGATAAAATCCCGAACCTTTAAGTATCGCGCCCGCGCCCGCGCCAATAAGGCGTCTCACGCTACCCTTGCAATTTTCGTCGATACAAATTTTAATCGGCTCTTCCGTCATACTCTGAAATTTGTCGAACGTTTTTTCACATTTTTCGCATTTGTACGTATAAGTCGGCATAAATTCCTCCTTTTTTATAAATTATTAACCATTTTTTGTCGCAGCAAACAATCCAAAATTACGATAGCCGCCATTGATTCTACAACAGGAACAGCGCGAATTGCAACGCAAGGGTCGTGCCGTCCTTTTCCTTCCAAAACGACCGAATTTCCGTCGTAATTTGCGGTTTTTTGCGCTAATCCGATTGTCGCCGTCGGTTTGAACGCCGTATTAAAGACAATATTTTCGCCGTTTGTAATTCCGCCTTGCACTCCGCCGCTGTTGTTTGTCGCGGTTTTCAAAACGCCGTTTTTCATAATAAAAATATCGTTATTTTGGCTTCCTTTCGTCTTGCTCGACGAAAATCCGCTTCCGATTTCAAAACCTTTCGCGGCGGGAATCGACAACATCGCCTGCGCGAGCAAAGCGTCTATTTTGTCGAAAACGGGATTTCCAAGTCCCGTCGGAACATTTTTGCAAACGCACGAAACAACCGCGCCGATAGAATTTTTTTCGGCTATCGTTTTTTCGATTTCTTTTTCCATTAAATCCGAATATTTTTTGCTCGGACATTTTACCGCCGACGAATCTACAATTTCTCTCGAAATCGTGTTTTCGTCGATATTTTTTGCGCAAATTTCGCCGATTTGACTAACAAACGCGACAATTTCTATTCCGAAAGTTTTAAGAACCTGTTCGGCAATCGTTCCCGAAATTACGCGACCGATGGTTTCTCTTGCGCTTGCCCGCCCGCCGCCGCTCGAAGCGACAATGCCAAATTTTTCTTTGTACGTAAAATCGGCGTGCGACGGTCGCGGAGTATTTGAAAATTCCGCGTAATCCTGCGCGCGAAAATCGTTGTTCATAACGACGACCGCAATTGGCGTTCCCAATGTCTTGCCGTTTTGTATGCCTGAAAGAATTATCGCCGAATCGTTTTCGTTTCGCGGGGTCGTAAATTTGTTAAGTCCGGGTTTTCTGCGGTCGAGTTGCTTCTGAATTAAACTTTCGTTTATTTCAATATTGGGCAAACAGCCGTCGACAATCGCGCCGACGCCTTTGCTGTGCGATTCGCCGAAAGTAGTAGTTCTGTATATAGTTCCGAATGTATTATCCATATTTATTCCCGCCTTAAAATTTGTGAATTTTATGGGGAAAATATTATTTTTTTGTGTGAAAAAGCAAAAAATTTGTAAAACTTATAATTTTAGCGCGAAAAATTTATTATATTATGTTCGTAAAAAGTTGGAAATTAAAAAAATAGCGAAAGGAAATCAAATATGATGAAAAACAACAAAATTAAAAAAATGCAAAATAATTTCGCTATTTTGGTACGTACCGTATTATATTTTATTCTTATGAATGATAAGGTACGAGAGGGTAGTACCCCCCCCCCCCCCC
>WRFX01000188.1 GCA_009787445.1 Chitinivibrionia bacterium
GACCCTTTTAAGGAGTTATTAAAAAGTTCGATGTACACTTTTTTAAACGCTATGACGTATCCCGACAGAACGATTTATCCGATTTCAAGCCAAATTCCCGCCGATTTTTTTAATTTGACGGACGTTTATTGCGACGCGGTTTTTAATCCGATATTGAGTCCTTACACTTTCGCGCAGGAGGGCTGGCATTTCGACGTGGAAAATCCCGACGCCGCCGTCTCAATAAAAGGAATCGTGTATAACGAAATGAAAGGCGTTTTTTCGGATTTTAACAGTTTCGTCGAAAGAAATCTGTATTCGGGGCTTTTTCCCGACACTACCTATTTTTACGAATCGGGCGGAAATCCCGAAAATATTCCCGAACTGACTTACGAAAATTTTAAGGAATTTCACAGAAAATATTATCATCCAAGCAACGGTTTCATCGTTCTTTACGGAAATATAAAATCACAGGAATCGCTTGTCCGTCTCGACGAAAATTACCTCAAAAATTTTGACGAGCAGAAAATCGACTCGCGAATTTCGCCGCAGAAAGATTTCGACGCGCCGAAAAAAATTCACGCTCTCGCCCCGTCTCCAAAGGAAGACGACAAAACGGCGACCGTGCTTTTATCTTGGAACTGGCGCGGCAAAAAAGGCAACGAAGAAAATATTCTCGAATTGAACGTTTTGTCGAATTTTCTGCTTTGCGGCGAAAACGCGCCGCTTAAAAAAGCGCTTTTGGACAGCGGATTAGGCGAGGATATCGACGATTTATCGGGAACGGAAACGGATTTATACGCCGTTTCTTTTGTCGCAGGTCTCAAAAAAACCAAGCCCGAACACGCGCAAAAAATATCCGCTCTAATTAAAGATACGATAAAAAATGAAATAAAAAACGGCTTCGATACCGAGGCGATAGAGGGCGTTTTGCGGCAGATGGAATTTAAGGCGAGAGAAATCGGCGGCGATTCTCATTATCCGCTGGACTTCGCGACAAAAATATACAAATTCTGGATTTACGACTGCGACCCCGTAAAATTTTTGCAGTTTGAAGAACAGTTTGCGCAAATTCGTAAAAACATTTCCGAAAATCCGCGATATTTGGAAAACTTACTCGAAGAATTAACTTTGAAAAACAAAAACGAATTTCTTATGATTATCGAAGCGAGCGGAGAAATGGGCGAAAATTTGGGAAATTTATCGTCGGAACAGGCAAAAAAACTTTCGGCGGGCATAACAAAAGACGACAAAATAAAATACGCGGAATTTACGAAAAAACTTATCGATTATCAAAAAAGAGAACATACGCCCGAAGAATTGTCGTGCATTCCGACGTTAAAAAAGAGCGAAATTCCGACAAAATGCGAAATCGTCGAAACGATTGAAAGTAAAATCGGCAAAAATCGATGGCTCCATTCACCGCTTTTTACGGGCGGCGTTTTTTATTTGAATTTGGCGTTTGACTTGTCGGTAATTCCCGACGAACTTCTCGAATACGTTCCGCTTTATATGGAATATATAGGTCGCTGCGGCGCGGGCGGACTTTCGTCAGGCGAAATGGCGAAATTATGGAAATTGCATACGGGCGGCTTTTCGTCGTTTTCAATTATCGGCGCGAATTACAAAAAAAGCGAATCGTTTGTCGCAAACAACGTCTTTTCTATAAAAACGCTTGAAAAAAATATTCCTAAAACGCTGGATTGCTTGTCCAAAGCGCTTTTTGAAGCGGATTTCGGCGATAAAAATCTTATAAAAAACGTTTTGAACGAATCGAAAAACGATATTTTTGAAGACATTGTACAGCACGGACATTCTCACGCAATTATCGACGCGGCGTCTCGTTTTTCACCCGCAAACGTTATAAAATATCGTATGGAAGGAATTGGTTTTTACGATTTTTTGAAGAATTTGCGCGAAAAAGAAGAAGAGATTTTAGCCAAATTGCAAAAAATCCACTCGCTCTTTTTAAATTCGCAAAATCTTACCGTTTCAACCGCCTGCAACGAAAAGGGTTTTGTCGGACAACTTGAAAAATTTATCGCCAAAATTCCGTCGTTCGATAAAAAAAACGAATTAACCGCCGAAAATTTGCGGATAAATCCGCTCAAAGAAATACGCGGACTTGAAATTCCGTCGTCCGTAAATTACGCCGCCGACGTTTTTGAACTTCGCGAAAACAATCCGAAATTTATCGGCGAAGTAATGCTGCTTTCGCAAGTATTGGCAAAGGGATTTTTGTGGGATAAAATTCGCGTAGAAGGCGGCGCTTACGGCGGTTTTTGCAGTTTTAACGCCATAGGAAGAATATTTTCTTTCGGCTCTTTTCGCGACCCGAACGTTTCAAAGACATTTGATAATTTTACAAAATCGCTAAAACAAAATTCCATATCGCAGGAAATAATAGACCGCGCGCTTCCGTCGCAAATCGCGCATTTGGATACGCCGAAAAGTCCGAGCGTAAAAGCCGTAAACGAACTTCGCCGCCGCCTTTGCGAGTATAGCGACGACGACGAACAAAACATAAGAGACGCGATTTTTGGCGCCGACGAAAAAAGTATCGCCAAAGATATGGAAATTTTGCTCGAATACGCAAAAAATTCGCAAAAAACGCTTTTAGGAAGCAAAGACGCCATTGATTTTGCGCAAAAAGAGGGCTTAAAATTCAAAAGGGATAAATTATGATAAATTTACGTTTTCCCGATTACGAATTTAGCAAAATTTTGGGCTGGTCTAATTCGCGCTACGACTTGTTTTGTTCGTGCAAACGCAAATATTTGTATTCTTATTATTCAAAAAGTTTCTCAAATTTGGAAGCGAAAATCAAGGAATTGAAAGAACTGACGAGCGTCGCGCTCGAAACAGGAAATCTTTATCACGATATTATGGAAATTTTTTTGGAACGTCTGCAAAAAAGCGATTCGCCGATAGACAAAGAAAAATTGTTCAAACATATCGACGGTTTATGCGAAAGTAAATTGTCGCGAAAAACTTTTATAGAAATTTATTACGCGACGGCAAACGTCGATTTTGCGCAAATTTGCGAAAAAGTAAAGTCCTACGTCGAAATTTTTCTAAAATCGCCAATATTTGAGTGGATTAAATCCATAGAAATGGACGAAAGAAAACTTTGGCTCGTCGAAGCGGGAAGCAAAATGAACGGAAAAAAATATTTCGGCGAAACAAGAATCGGCGGCTTAAAAGCGTATTGCAAAATGGATTTTATTTTCATAAAAGACAAAAAAATTTATATCGTCGATTGGAAAACGGGACAAAAAGACGAAAACAAACACGCAAAACAACTTTTGGGCTACGCCGCGGCGGCAAAGGGTTTGTCTTCCGAAATAATGGCAAGCGAAATTTTTCCGAAATCCGTATATGTAAATGGCAATTACGACGAATTGAATTTGGAAATAACGGACGAAAAACTTGTAGATTTTGCCGAAACGGTAGCGCGAGAAACAAAAGAAATGCAAGGTTTTTGCTTAAACATAGAAGAAAACGCGCCGCTTCCCGTCGAAAATTTTCACAAATGCGAAAAAATAAAGTTCTGTCAAATGTGCGAATTTCAGGAATTATGTAAAAAATAATTAAAATATCCCGCGCAATATTCGCAACATATATTATATTATATAGAAATAATTGCTAATATTTTTAATGGAAAGGGAAAATATATGCTGGTAGTCAGTCCTGTTGATTTTGAAAAATCGCCGAGCAAGTATTGCGAAATGGCGGCAAAAGACAATGTATTTATACAATATGCGAGTAATTATATTAAACTCGCAGTTATAAAACATTTACCGCGAAGGCATAAAAATCCAAATAATCCCAGCCCAAGCGGCGACGTTTGGTTTGACGACCCCCAAAATTTGGCATATTTAGAGGAACGCATTAAAAACATAGGAAAAGAAAAAGGAGTATTGATAACCGGCGAACAGGATTTAAGAAAGTTTTTTGAAAGTTTATGATTTACAATTTATTTATTCCACAAAAATTTTCCCTTATCCTCTTGATTTTTCTTTTTGCCATATATTATATTATTATTTAGAAATAAACCCAAAAATTTGCCAAAAAACAACAAAAAAGAACGAAAGGAAATACGGTATGAAAAACAATTTTCGCGAATTTAAAGATTTTAGTACATCTTTGTTGCGTACCGCATTATATTTTATTCTTATGAATAATAAGGTACGAGGAGACGGTA
>WRFX01000189.1 GCA_009787445.1 Chitinivibrionia bacterium
TGTGCTGTGCTGTGCTGTGCTGTGCTGTGCTGTGCTGTGCTGTGCTGTGCTGTGCAAAGAAAAGTATTATTTGCGCTGCCGCTCTGTCAAGTTTTATTTTTAAAATCATCGTTTTCCTCATAGATTTTAATTTTTCGGGAAGTAAAATAATATTTGTTTTGGGGGAAATGCGGAAAAAAATTATAAAAAACGTAAATATTTTTTTTAAGCCGCAAATCACCATTTCACTTTATAGGCAGAAAAATATGAAAAACCGTACCCCTACCGACTTCGCTTTCTACGTCTATTACGCCGTCGTGAAAATCTATAAGTTTTTTGACTATCGCAAGTCCCAAGCCCGTTCCGTCTTCTTTTGTCGTGTGAAAAGGCGTAAATATTTTTGTAAGTTCTTCCGCTCCGATGCCCGGTCCCGTGTCGGCAATGGAAATTATTGCGTAATTGCCGCCGCTTCTTGTCGTCGTTTTGCACGAAACGGTTAGCGTTCCCGTATTTCCCATCGCCTGAACCGCGTTTAGCGCGATATTCAACAAAACCTGCCGAAGTTTTTCAGGGTCGACGTTGGCGATAATCGGCGTTTCGTCCCAATTTTTTTTCACTTCAATTTGCGTAGAATTTCCAAAAACTACCTCTATTTCCATACTGTCCGTAAATTCCGAAAGCGTTTGTTTCAAATCGAGCGTGCGAAGTTCCGGCTTGCCCTGTCTGCCAAAAATAAGCATACTCGACACGATTTTATTGAGTCGCGAAATAGCGTCTATTATCTTTCCCGTCGTCTGCTTTCTTTTGTCGGAAGTTTCAAAACTTTTATCTAAAAGCCGCGCCCAAGTTCCCAATGCGCCGAGCGGATTTTTTATTTCGTGAGCAAGAGTCGCCGCCATTTCGCCGAGAGCCGCCAAAACGCGATTTTGCTGATTTTCGCTTTCTAATTGTTTGATTTTTGAAATATCGTTAAAAATTTCCACCGCGCCCAAAAGATTTCCGTGAGCGTCACGCAAAAGCGAACTCTGATACACGACGGGAACAGGAAATCCGTCTTTGTTCCATAACGCTTTTTCGTCGCGGTCGTAACCTTTTCCAGAGCGCAAAACGTCGAGAACATTTTTTTCGGAAAAACCCTTTTCGCCAAAAAAATCGCTAAAATCCGAACCTATCGCCTCTTTTGCGAAAAATCCGCTTGAACGTTCGGCTGCGGCGTTAAATTGCGTAATTTTTCCATCGGTATCCACCGCGACGACTCCGTTGTGCATAGTGTCTAAAATACTATACAAAATCGTGTGCGCTTCTTCAAGTTTTTTGTTTTTTTCGTCAAGTTCAAGATTTAATTTTTCAATCTGCTTTTCCATAGAACCGTATGCCGCCGCCAACTGCTCGCAACGCTCCATTACGCTCTCAAAAGCCGTTTGCAAAGCGGAAAAAGTGTCGTTGTCAATTTGATACATCTTTTGTCCTGTAAAAATCTATCTGCTTTTTCAGTATTTTTTCCGCTTCCAAAAATCGCGCAATTTCTTCCTGAACGTTTTTTATTATTTCGTCGAGTTTTTTCGCTTCGACAAAATTGGCGTTTTGTTTTTCTTTAAGCCAAAATTCTATGTCGGAATTTGCGCCGTTTTTAAGATTTTCTATTTCTACAAGAAGTTCGTTTTCCTGCTCAAACTTTGCGGTAAGACCGTTCATATTTCCCTTTGTTCGCGCAATATCCGCCGAAAGAGAACTCGTAAGTTTTGTGAGTTTTTTGTAAATTTCCAACTGCTTGCCGAAAACCGTCGCAAGTTTGTTTGCCGTTAAAAGAAGGTCAGCCACCCTCGTTTCTCCCGTCTCAATTCTTTTCTCTGTATTGACTGCGCCAAACCGCGTCGCCGCGACGAAATTCCGCTTCGTTAGCCCAATAATTGCTGGGATATTTTTCTCGAAGCACGTCGTAAGCGGCAATCGCTTCTCTGTATTTTCCCGTGTGATAAAGACAGTTTGCGCTCTGATAAAGCCCCCACGGCGTATCCTGATAATTCGGATAACTTAAAGCCGCTTTGTTATAATAACTTGTCGCTTCGCCCCATCTTTTTTCCTGATAATAATGGTCTGCCAAACGATAATACGAATCGGGAACGCGAGTCGATATTTTTGCTTCTTCTCCCAAAGAAATAACCGATAAATACGCTTTTTCAAACGCGGGAACGTTTTTTAATTTGCGATAAATTTCCGCTTGCTTATATCTTGCGTGAAGTTTGTCTTCGTCTTTTGCGGCAAGCGCGTCCGCCTGTTTATATGCGTCGATTGCGGAGTTCTGCTGGTCTAAATCCGCTAAAACGTCGCCTAAATATTCGTATGCTTTGCCGACGAATTTTCCGTTTCTGAACCTTTTTATATAATCGTTAAGCATTCTTTGCGATTCGTTGTTTTTCATCTGTTCTCGCAATCCTACGGCAGACAAAAACAATGCGTCTTCTACCATTGCGCCTTTCGGATATCGCGTCATATAATTGGCAAATTCTCTGTTTGCGCGTTCCCAATTTTGCAATTCAAAAAGACAAACGCCGATATTATAAACCGCGCTTCCCGCCGACGCTCTGTCGGGATATTTTTCTATAAATTTGCGAAACGATTCTATCGCCTTATCGTATTCTTTATTGTTAAAAAGATTAACGCCGTCAAACAAAGCGATGCCTTCGCTGCTGCCCGCTTCCGCGACAGCCATATTTAAGCCCGAACTTATTCTCGCCTCTACTTCTCGCACTTCTACTCGCGTAGGAAGTCCCGTAAGCGCGTCCGCAATATCGGCTTTTGTAACCGCTTTAACGTCGATAGGTGGGTTTTCGGCAAGGTCAAACGCTATTAACTGTTTGTAATTATTTATAAAATTTTGCGCTTCAAGTTTGCCTTGCGCGTAATCGGTTTTTTCCATATATTTTTCAAGATTGTCAATCGCCTGCTGATACATTTTCATATCGCCGTAAATTTTTCCCAAATAAAAATGCGCGTTATATCCTAATTCTGGGTCGTCAATCGCTTTTTCAAAATTTACTTTCGCCTTGTCGTTTTCGCCGAATCTGCGACGAATGAGACCAGCGTAATAATACGCAAGCGGATACGTCGGGACTTCTTTAAGCGCGGTATTTATAAAATCGAGCGATTTGTTTAAGTCGGAATTGTTTGAAGTTCGCGTGCCTCTTTGATAATACCAAACCGCCGAATCCATCGCCTCTTTTGCCGCAGGAGTAATAACGATGGGCTTTACTACGGGCGCTGGCGCAGGTTGCGATTTTGCAGTAGTGGAAGTGGAAGTCGCCGCAGTTTTTGGTTTAGGCGCCGCCGCTTGTTTTTCGGCTTCTTCTTTTTCTTTTTTCCTTTTTAATAGAGTATTTATTTTTGCGTCAATATCGTTTTTTTGCGTTTGATTTGCGCCGGGAAGTCCTTCTCTGTACATTTTAAGCGCATCGTCCTGTCTGCCCTGCGATTCGTATAAATCGGCAAGTTTTATTTGCACGGTAGTCCAACTCGGATTATATTTTAGCGCGTTTGAATAACTTAACTCCGCTTCTCGCAAATTTCCCTGAATCCTATAAATATCGCCGAGTCCCATATACGAATTGTAGTGGTCGGGAAAACTTGAAAGCACTTTTTTGTACGAATCCATAGCCAAGTCGTAATTTCCTTTGGCAAAATATTCTCTCGCCAAAGTGTAGTGAAGATTATCGTCTTGCGCAAAAATCTTCGCGAAAAAAAGCGCAAATATCGCTATTGCCGCAAACGTTTTTAACTTTCTCATTTTCCTTTTTTGTCTCCATAAAAAATTCTTTATCCATATTTATTGGCATAAAAATAGTTTTTGCCATTGTTTAATATTTTAATTTTCTGTTTTGATTTATATAAATAGTATATTTTTGATAAAAAACCGCTGATTTTTTATTCCTCCAAACATTTTTTCACTATTTATTTATAAGCAGATAGTATTTTTCTCCAAAAAACAGAAAGAAAACTAAATAATTTCAAAGGTTTTAATATGAAAAAAGAAACGAAGCCGAAAAAACGACGTAATAATTGGACGCAATGGTTTATTTGGACGCTACAATTTACGCTCGACGAATACGAAGATAAAATACAGTTTTTACCCGAATACGAATTATTTTCCAAACCGCCGCGAATCGA
>WRFX01000190.1 GCA_009787445.1 Chitinivibrionia bacterium
CCTGCTAAAAAATTATTTACGCAGGGAATGGTTTGCGCGACGTCGTTTCGCTGTCCGCAGCACAAATGGCTAAAAGTTGACGAAGTTGAAGAAGGCAAATGTATTCACTGCAAAAGCGAAGTCGAAACGGAAACGGCGAAAATGTCGAAAACGCGGCTGAACGTCGTCGACCCCGAAGATATAGTAAGCCGCTTCGGCGCGGACGCGCTGCGGGCGTACATTCTTGCCGACGTCCCTCCCGTAAACGACAGGGTTTGGAAAGAGGAAGGCGTTATCGGAATTTCAAGATTTCTTTCGAGATTCTGGGAATCGGTTTCGTCCGTAATCGAAAATTTAAATTCGCAAAAATTCGGGGACGGTTCGGCGGACAAAGAAATGCGTTTCGCTGCACACAACGCGCTCAAAAACATAATTCAATACTACGATGAAAACTGGCAGTTTAATACTGCGCTCGCAAGAGTTATGGAATTGCTTAATTCGTTTCGCAAACTCAATGAAAAATGTTCAAAAGAAGTAACGCTGGAAACGATTGAAATTATGCTGAAAGTCCTCGCTCCGATTACTCCGCATTTGGCGGAAGAATTGTGGGAAATTTTGGGAAACAAAGAGTCGATTTTCAAGGAAAAATTTCCCAAAACCGACGAGAACGCGCTTATTCAGGATAGCATAACGATAGGCGTTCAGATTAACGGGAAAATGCGCGGTACTATTGATATTCCTAACGGAGCAAGCAATGAAGAAACAGAAAAAATTGCGATGGAAAATAGCAATGTTCGCAAACATTTGGAAGGATTGACTATTCGTAAAGTTATCGTAGTTTCGGGGAAAATCGTAAATATTGTGGCGGGGTGAAATTTACGAAATCGGGAAATTTGTATAGATAAGCGATAAATAAAAAACGCTTTGGTTATTTTGAATCTGACGTTTTTTTGCGAATTTTCCCATTATTATTTATTTTAATTTCAGTTTCGGGAAAATCCGCTTCGGTCAATCTTTTTATCTCCTTTATGCACGCGCCCGTCTTGTCTAAAATCGGACGACGTTCGCCGCGCTCGCCTTGCTGAATCGCAGAAATTATTTCGCCTTCCAAAAAGTTGCCTTTTTTGTCCGTTTTTATCTTTATTATCGGCGCGAAACCACTTATTCCGCTAATATTTACGCTCGCGTTTGTCGCAAAATTTCCCAAACTATACGCGATAAATTTTCCTTTGTAAATGTCTATCGCTCTTGGAACGTGCGGACCGTGTCCAAATACCATATCCGCGCCGTTATCTATTGCAAATCGCGCAAATTCGTATGGATTTCCCCTGTTTTCGCCTACAAAAGTTTCGGGCTGGCGAGTTACGTTTGAATACTTTGGACCTTCCCCGCCAATGTGCATACTCACTACCACGATGTCGGACTTATTTCGCAAATCCGAAATTAGTTTTTTTGCGCGTTCCAAATTGTTGAAATTTACCGTTCCCTTGTTGGGAGCAAACGCGACAAGTCCGTAACGAACGCCGTCTTTTTCGTAAATATAACTTTCCGCAATGGTTTCAAAACCTGCAAAACCGATTTTGGCTTCGGTCAAAACTCTTACGGTTGCGCGTCTTCCCGCGTCGCCAAAATCGCCCGAATGATTGTTTGCCACGCTCAAAAGATTAAAACCCGCGTCGAGTAAATGTTCCACATATCTTTCGGGCATTCTGAAAAGATAACAAACGCTCGGATTTGAACACTGCTTCGGGTCGCCGCCCGAATCAAGAAGAACGCCTTCCAAATTTCCAAACGTTATATCGGCGCTGCGCAAAACTTCCCGCACGCTTTCAAACGTTATTTTTCCGTCTTGCGGCGGAAGAGACGGCGAATTATCGGGATAATTTAGTCCAATCATCATATCGCCGACAATCGCAAACGAAAGCGTGTCTTTTTGCGCAAAAACCGCGCAAGTCAAAACAAAAACAAATATGAATTTTGTGAAATTTTTCATTAAATTACTCCCTTAAAATTTTTTTTATACGCTTGCCAAGTTGTTGATATAAGCGAATCTATATCGGAACATTTTGCTTTCCAGCCCAAAGTTTCTTCCGCTTTTTTCGCGGTCGCCAAAACTACCGACGGGTCGCCGTCGCGACGAGCGCCAAATTCCGCTTTAATTTCTTTTCCCGTGATTTTTCTTGCGGTATCAATCATTTCTTTGACGGAAACTCCCGTTTGCGAACCCAAATTTACCGTTAAACTTTCGTTAGTTTTCAGCAAATATTCAAACGCTTTAAGATGCGCCGCCGACAAATCGCTTACGTGAATATAATCGCGAATGCAAGTTCCGTCGCGAGTGTCCCAATCCGAACCGAAAATCGTAATTTTTTCACGAACGCCCGCGGCGACTTCCATAACTATTGGAAGTAAATTTTGCGGATTTATTTCCAAACCGAAAATTCGTCCTTTCGCGTCGTATCCCGCGGCGTTAAAATATCTTAACGCGACAAATTTAATGTCTTTAAGTTTATCGTACCAATTTAATATTCGCTCTATTTCCAATTTTGTAAATCCGTAATAATTTGCGGGTTCGGTCGGATGATTTTCGTCTATCGGCAAATATTGCGGTTCGCCGTAAATTGCCGCCGTCGACGAAAATATTATCTTTTTTACGTCGTTTTTAACCGCCGCGTTTAAGATATTTATGGTTCCGCAAATGTTATTTATCGAATATTTTTCGGGAGTCGTCATAGATTCGCCCGCCGCCTTAAAAGCCGACAAATGAATAATTCCGTCGAATTTTGTTTCGCGCATAGTTTTATCGAGTAGTTCAAAATCCAAAACGTCGCCGCGAACAAGTTTTTCGTCGGCAAAAATATTTTCTTCTTTTCCGCTCGAAAAATTATCATAAACAGTAACTTTGTAGTTGTTGTCAAGCAATTCTCTCGCGACGTGGCTTCCGATATATCCCGCTCCGCCGATTACTAAAATATGCATTTTAAGTCCTTTTCTTGAATTTTTTAAGAGATAAAATAATATTTGGCGGAATAATTACGGCGAATTTTTTCATTTTTGCCGCTACTTTTTATTATAAGACAATATGATACCGTAATAAAAAAAACGGGTACGCGTCTCGCAAGATACGTCCCCGCAATAAAAGCATTATTGGCAAAAAACTATTTAACCGTAATTTTTTGCTTCAACACCGAAACGCCCGCCTGCTTCACGTTAAGTATAAATATTCCTTTTGAAAGGTTATTCGTTTTTATGCTCGTCGCGTTTATGCCGTTTGTCGCGGTAATATCAATGCTTTTTATAAGTCGTCCCTGCAAATTATAAAGTTGCGCCGTGTATGTTCCCGATTTCAAATTCAGATTTATTTGTCCGTTTTTTATTCCTGCAAAACCGATACTTGCTACCGTCTTTTTTGCAGATTTTTTGCCGATAGCGGTTTTCTGTTTTTCTATTACGCCCAAATACGGATAACCGTTATTTTTTGCCGCGTCAATCGCCCAAATATTCGCAAAATCCCAGCCCGTATATGTATTTTGTTGCTTCATTTCGGCGGTTGTTTTCGGTTCGCCTTTGCCTTCATCGCTTTGTCCGCTCGTTTCGCTGTCGTAGTAACTGCTTGTAATTTCATTATAATTATTTCCAACTAATCCGCCGACGTCCATTCCTATAACGTTTCCGATAGCATAACAATTTTCAATCGTGCCGTAATCGTCCCAACCTACCAAGCCGCCGCAAGAAGAACCTGCGATATATTTGACAAATCAATATGGTAAAGTAAAACAAATCAATACAATAAAATAAGAAACCCCGCTTTCCCCACTATTTACAAGCATTTCCGCCGAAAACAACAGCCGAAAAACCAATAAAGTAAATTTTAATTTTTTCTTTTTGAAAGTGGCGAAAGTCCGCTTGAGGAGCGGGTTTAGTGTGCGACTAAATTTGTCGCAAAATTTGTCGCAAATTTTTAGATATTGTCGCAAAAAGTATGCCACATTCGCAATCTCTTGGCTTTTATTCCGATTTCCATTTTTTATAAATTTTATTGGTTAAATCCTAGTTAATAATAAATTATTTTATGTTAATTTTAGGAGGGCAGTGTGGAAAACAAGTATATAATTCATTCCCGAATTTCTGAGAAGAAATTTCGAGAGATATTGAATGTGT
>WRFX01000191.1 GCA_009787445.1 Chitinivibrionia bacterium
TTATCGTCGCCGTGTTCAACCATCTGTATGTTGGTAAATATATCGACAACGTTTCCGAGGCGGCGTTTGTCCAATTCGTTGCGGGCGTAATTTTTCGGCAGGATGTCTTTCAGTCGCCTGTTCTCTTTTTCGATAGCCCGCATAGCGTCGTCGATGACCGTACCTATTTCTTCTTTGTGAGCGGCTTCGGCGATAACGTTCCATCGTGCGGATGGCGGTACGAAAAATACGCTGACTTCGGTGTATGCGTCCTTGTCTTCCACGTCGTCATTGTCGGCTTTAAGTTCGCGGTAGCGCTCCTCGAATTTGTCCGAGATGTATTTGAGGAATATAAGTCCGAGAACGACATGCTTATATTCGGCGGCATCCATGTTACCGCGCAAAATATCAGCAGCGGCCCAAATTTTCTCTTCAAAGCCGATAGTGGCGGTATTGCCGTCGTTAGTTTTTGTCTGTTTTTCCAAAGTATTTATCTCCTTGTTTTTATTTCCTTCTCATCTTTTCGCCCGTATAAGACCTCGCCTTACATACGGTTCTTGCAATTCTTCGTCTAAAACAAACAGCATATAACGTTTTGAAAATTCAGTGGAAAATCCGCGTTTTTCAAGAAACTCTTTGATTCTTACCGCGTCGTCTTTTTTGTGATAAGCGCACAAAAGCATTTTTAATTTATCGTTGTTCTTTAACGTTTCTTTACTTCCTTCAAGCATTTTTGTTTCGTATCCTTCAATATCGGCTTTTATAAAATCTATTTTTTGCCCCTTAAAACACTCGTCCAAAGTAATGTTGTCTTTATCTACTTTGTTTGATACGTATTTTTTTATTATAACAACTTTATCTTTCCAAGGCGCAAACGTTCTTTCAAGCGTTTTTACCCATTTTTCTTCGCATTCAAACAAATATACTTTCGACGCTTTTTCTACGTTTTGCAACGCCCAAATGCCCTCCGCCGCGCCGACGTCCGCAATAACGTCGCCGTATTTTACGCTAAATTCGCTCGTTTCGTATCTGTGCGGCGAATCAGGATCTTGTTCCATACGCAAACTGTTAAAATAAGGTTTTATTTGCTCGGGTCGCCATTCGTCGGGAAAATAAAGCGCCTTTCTTTCACACTCAACATATCCTGTTTTGCTTTCTTTGTCGTAATAAACGTCTATTTTAGACGGCTTATATTTTTTCTGAAATTCATAAGGAAATATAGAAAAACTATACTTTTTAAAATATTCTATTATTTCGACTATCTCTTCTTCCTGTTCGTTTTCGTTTAGTTCTAAAAAATATTTTCTTATTTCTATCTTTTTTTCTTCTTCCGCTTTGGATTTTTGCTTGTCTATGTATTCGTTTTTGTTAAATTCTATATCGGGATTTACGGCGCGGCATAATTTCATACATTTCCAGCAATATTGGCAGGTTTCTCTATTGATTTTTACGCAAAATTCTCCGTCTTTGGCTTTGGATTCCACTATGCTTTTTGTAGGACAATCCGATAAACATTCGCGATATAAACATTTTGCGCAAAAATTTTTTTTGCCGTCAAACAACGATTTCGACAACGCCAAATGAAGATATTTCTGCGCTTTGCTAAAATTTGCGTCAAATATACAATATTTTATCATACTGTCTAAACTGTTGGAAAGAACGGGGTCGAGTATTTCTTTTTTCTTTTCGTCGTCTAAAAAAGCGCATCCTTTAATTACCGCGTTAATAGAAGACATTGTATGCGTAAGAGCGACTTCTTTTTCCCAAAATTGTCTATCGTGAAGAATGATAGAGAAAACCGCTTGTAAATATCTTTTTACGGTCAATTTACGCGCGCAAATTTTCTGCGGATGTTCCATAGGAAAGAAAAAATCGCCCGTCGCAAGCGTCGCCGCGACCGAATATTCAGCGGTTCCGTGTACAGAATCCGCAACTCCGCATCCGATATTGCTAACCAAATTGCAATTTGGAATAACCAAAAGTCCGTCGTTTATGAGTATTGAAAATCTTAATTGCAAATCCCAAGTGTTGTTTGAATCGGCTAAAATCATTTCTAATTGATTGGCAAGAAATTTTATTCTGGTAATTTTAAGATATTCGTCGAAACTCAAATTATCTTCGTCAACTTCGCATTGTTTTTTATATTTGTCTAAATGCGACATCATTTTGTCGTGTTTTTGCCAAACTCTTCTCCAAGTCGCCCAGCCCCAAATTCCGACCGCGTCTTCCGTAAAATCCGTAACCTTTTTGAACGAATACGTATTGGACGATATTTCTTCGGGATAGCCATTTGTGCCGTTTATGAGAGAGACCTTTTCTTCGTCTTTATATTTTATCAGGATTTCCGAGCAAAATCTAAAAAATTCGGGCGCGGGCAAGCAGTCGTCTTCAAGAATTATCCCCATTTCTTCGTTTTCAAAAAACCAATCGAAAGCGGATTCCAATCCGAATCGCGGTCCGAGATTTTTATCTTCAAATTTGGTGAAAAGTTCGCAATCCCAATCCATATTGTCCAAAATATATTTTCGCAAATATTCTACTTTTTCTTTTTCGCCTTCTTTTTCTTCGCGCCAACCGTCAGAAAAAACGTATAATCGCTTCGGCTTGGATTTTCTTATCGCGTTAAAAACCTTTGTCGCCGTCTCCGCCCGACAAAAAGGCGTGAATAAAATCGGCATTTTTACGTATTCTTCGCCGTCGTCGAATAATTGCTTTTTTATTGAAAGAACAAATATTTTACTCGCTTTTTCCGTAGTATCGTCCTGTATTTCTTCTATTTTAGAAATAATTTCTTTCCACGCGGAATTTTCATAAGTTCCTGAAAACTTTGCGGTTACGGACGAAAAATCGTTTTGCAAAATCGGCTGAACTGTTTTCAACATCGGCAAAATCTTCGGAATAAAAAATTTATTATCTTCGTCGTTTTCAAGATTGTCCGTTAAATTTTGCGAAATGTTAAAAACAAAATCCGCTAACGGTTTTGCTATTTCTATCGTCAGATTTGCGGTTACTTTTTCAAGAATTTGAGTCCATTGCGTTAATTTTTGTCTATCCATATTGTTTTTCTCCTTATATTCGTTATTCAAAAATACTAATTTGCGCGTCGTATTTGCCGGATTTTCTGCCTTTCGGCGTTAATCCGAGTATTTTATACGCTTTATCGGTAATCTCGCGTCCCTGCGGAGTGCGCTTCAAAAATCCGCATTGAATCAAATACGGCTCGTAAACGTCTTCTATCGTGTCGCTTTCTTCGCCTATGACAACCGCGATATTTTTTATTCCCACAGGACCGCCGTTATAATGTTCGGCAATAACCGTCAATATTGCTCTGTCCATTTCATCAAGCCCTATGTCGTTAATTCCAAGCATCTTACAGGTTTGCGACACCATATCGCAATTTATCGTTCCGTCTCCGCGAACGTCGGCGACGTCCCGCACTCTGCGAAGAAGACGATTCGCCACTCTCGGCGTTCCCCGCGAGCGTTTTCCGAGTTCCAAAGCGGCTTGCGGTTCGCAAACAATATTGAGCAGTTTTGCGGAGCGCACGACTACTTTTTGCATTTCGTCGTCGGTGTAATATTTCATTTGTCCGACGTATCCGAAACGCGCAAGCATCGGCGAAGTTATAAGCCCCGCTCTCGTGGTCGCGCCGACGAGCGTAAAATTTTTCAGCGGCAAACGAATCGATTTCGCCGCGGGACCTTCGCCCGTCATAATATCGAATACGAAATCTTCGATTGCGGGATATAACGCCTCTTCGACTATGCGATTTAGGCGATGAATTTCGTCTATGAAAAATATTTCCTTTTCGTCGAGACCCGTAAGATTTCCCGCCAAATCGCCTTTTTTTTCGAGGACGGGACCCGAAGTCGTCGTGATTTGAACTCCCATTTCGTTCGCCAAAATTCGCGCGAGAGTGGTTTTCCCAAGTCCCGGCGGTCCCGAAAACAAAATATGGTCGAGCGGTTCGCCGCGTTTTTTTGCCGCCGCGACAAAAATAGACAGATTTTGCTTTAATTGCTCCTGCCCTATAAAATCGGCGAACGTCTGCGGGCGAAGCGTTCTGTCAAGTTCGCCGTCGTCG
>WRFX01000192.1 GCA_009787445.1 Chitinivibrionia bacterium
TTGAGTATTAGGAGAAAAAATGGAACGAAAAACGGTTTATATAGAAACGACCATACCAAGTTACATTACGGGAAAACCGAGCAGAGATGTTTTAACCGCTTCCCGTCAGAATACAAGCAGGTATTTTTGGGAAAACGAGCGGCATAATTTTGAATTGTTTACAAGCCAATATACCGAAGATGAATGCTTAAAAGGAAATAAGGAAGCGGCAAAACGCAGANTAGATTTTGTAAAGAAAATTCCATATCTNATAGAAACCGCCGAAGTANTTAACCTTGCTGAAATATATTTTGATTTGTTGAATATTCCCAAAAAAGCAAGAACGGACAGTTTTCATATTGCTATTTGCGTTGTACATAAAGTAGATTATTTATTGTCTTGGAATTTTACGCATATCGGACACGATTCGGAAATAAAACTGCATTATTATAACGACAAAAACGGACTATTTACTCCGCGTTTGGTAACGGCGGATAACTTATTACATATAATAGAGGAGGAACGCTATGGACTTGCTTGAAGAAAATCCCGTAAGAGGAGTTTATATAATTCGCGAGCAGTTGCTCAAAGAATACGGCGGATTAAGGGGCTGGCACGAACGCGTTATGCGAATACAGGAAGAAGATATCAGGTTAGGGAGAAGAAAATATTATACTCCCGAAGAATATCGCGCTGAACAGGCACAAAAAAGGCGTTAATATAAAAGCGCCCCGTCTCCGCAAAGCCGCCTTTATAAACCGAAAACATAAAAAATTACCGAAGTTATTTCGGAAATTGAAAAACGGTTTTAAAACCATACCCGAATTTCAACGAAATTGCGCTGTTAGGTCTTTTAACAGTTCCTCCGCTTTCGTATGTTCCGATAAAATTATTCAAATTCCATTTATCCGTTCCGATAAGCAATTTTTTGTATTGCGCCGCTCGTATTTCGTAGCCGACAGAAATGAAAATTAAACCCATTTTTCTTAAAGAACCACTGTACCTACTGACTTCTATTCCAACGGACGGATTAAAGTAAAAACTTGATTCGCTAAAACCTAATATTCCGATGTCCGCGTCAATAAACGGCGATATGTTTTTTTTGGACAAATAAAATCTCGGTCTCAAAAACATTGCTATAAGCCAATCGAAATCATTGTAAAGTATATCATTTTTCGGAAGTCCTTTTTCGTTTTCAATTACTTTTTTGAAAACTTTTTTTTCGCCATCATTTTCATAATATTTTATTCCATTTGTCTTTCCTACATCCGAAATCATTTGTCCGAATCCAAGATAAAGAAAGAAATGTTGATTTATTGCCGCTCCAAATAAGATACTAACGTCTAAAGTACTTATTCCGTAATCGCCGAGTCCGAAAGAACGTCCAAAATCTGTCAATAAACTAAAACGGCGGATTTTCGCTGGTCTTGAATTTACCCAAATTGTTTTACTTCCGTCGTAGTAAAATGAATCTACGGTTTCACCATCTGTCAATAAACTAAAACGGCGGATTTTCGCTGGTTCTGGATTTACCCAAATTATTTTACTTCCGTCGTAATAAAACGAATCTACGGTTTCACTTTCGGCAAAACAAAAACCGACAGACAACAAAACGGCGATAGCCGCGACCTTAAACTTTGACGAGCGCATAAGCCCCTCCTTAAAAAATTGTTATTTGCAACGTTTATGGAGAGAACTCGTTTGCGGCGATAAAAAAGGTTGTTCTACCCATAAATTATAGTTTTACCACAAACGACAAATATGCCCATCTATATAGGATAAAGGGGAAGCAGAACAACCTCAAAAGGTAGTTTTGCCCCTTATCCTATAAGAGTAGATAGACAAAAAGCGGAAACGAATTTCCAACTATTTGTCGTTTGTGGTATCAATAAAATAATATTTGGCGAATATATTTGCGGCAAAAAGTATTTTTATAGTAAATATAAATTTAGGAGTATTTGTCTATGGAATTATATCACGGCAGTAATCAAACTGTGGAAAACCCGAAATTTTTAACCGCAACTCATCCGATGGATTTCGGCGGCGGGTTTTATACGACGATTAATTACAGACAGGCGGAAGCGTTTGCTTACAGAATTGCAAAACTACGCGGACATACGCCTGTCGTCAATATTTATGAATTTGACGAGACGAATATTTCAAACTATAAAATATTAAAGTTTGACGAACCGAATGCTAAATGGCTTAATTTTGTTATTTCAAATCGCAAAATGGAATACAAAGACGAAAATTATGAATTGGTAATAGGTCCTGTTGCAAACGACGATGTCTATGAAACAATAACGGCATTGGAAAACGGAATTTACGATGAACAGGAAGCGCTGAAACGTTTGAAAATAAAAAAATTGTTTAATCAGTATGTTTTCAAAACGCAGGAAATTATGAACGAATTGATTTTCAAGGAGTACAGAAATGTCTGATAAAAAATATTCTTTTTTACTTTTCGCCATTACGAAAGGATTGATTGAATTTATTGCGGAAAAATATAAAATCGGGGTTAGCGACGCGATGGATTTACTTTACAATTCAAAAACTTACGCTTTTTTGGAAGACAAAAACAACGGAATTTGGCAATTTAGCAAATTGTTTTTGTTTATGCTTTTTGACCACGAACAGAAGACCGGACTGTTTGAAATTCCCGAGGTTATTTTATGAATAATATAGAAAAATATAAAATTTTTCTTATAGAACAATATCGGGCAAAAAATAATTTGACGGCTCGCAATGTTTATAATTTATTTAAGGAACGCGGTATCTTTGAGTATATTGAAAAAACATTTGAAGCGATTCATACCCAAGATACCGCCGAAGTAATTTCGGAGATAGAAGAACGGATTAAAAACTAATAAAAGGTAATAGACAAAAAGCGGAAACGAATTTCCAACTATTTGTCGTTTGTGGTATCAATAAAATAATATTTGGCGAAGTAATTTGCGGCAAAAAGTATTTTCCCCGTGTAAAAATGCGAAAAGGAGAAAAATGGAGCAAAAAAACATAGTCATCAGAGGCGCAAGGGTTCATAATCTCAAAAACATCGACGTAGAAATTCCGCGAAACAGTTTCACGGTGATTTCGGGACTTTCGGGAAGCGGAAAATCGTCGCTCGCGTTCGATACGCTCTATTCCGAAGGACAACGCCGCTATGTCGAAAGTTTGTCGGCGTATGCGAGACAATTTCTCGGACTTATGGAAAAACCCGACGTGGACAGTATCGAAGGGCTTTCTCCCGCTATCTCCATAGAACAGAAAACGGGCGGACACAATCCGCGCTCTACCGTCGCGACCATAACCGAAATTCACGATTATCTGCGCTTGCTTTACGGAAGCATAGGCGAGCCGCATTGTTACAATTGCAAAAAACCTATTTCAAGCCAGACGGTTCAGGAAATATGCGATACGGTTCTTACCTTTGAAGAAAATGCGAAAATTCAACTCCTTTCACCGATAATTACGGGAAAAAAGGGCGAGCATATAGACATAATAAAACATCTGCGCGAAAGCGGTTTCGTTCGGGCGGTTATCGACGGCGAAACCAAAATGCTCGAAGACGAAATTTCGCTCAACAAACAGCAAAAACACACTATCGAAGTAATCGTCGACAGATTGGTGATAAAAAAAGACGTTGAACGCCGCTTGACCGATTCCGTCGAAACCGCGCTGAAACATTCCTGCAACGCAAGCATTATCATCGATAAAGACGGAGAACGAATCCTTTTTTCCGAAAACCTCGCCTGCCCCGACTGCGGAATAAGTTACGGCGAAATTCTGCCGCGAAATTTCTCTTTCAACACTCCTTTCGGCGCCTGCCAAAGTTGCGGCGGACTCGGATACGTAAACGACTTCGATTTGGATTTGGTCATTACAAGCAAAAAAAATCAACTNGTGCATTCCATAGCCACGTGGAGCGGAATAAGTTACGCGGCAAGTTACAACAGACAGATTTTCTACGCCCTTTGCGACACGTATAAAATAGACAGAAAAGCGACTTGGAACGATTTGA
>WRFX01000193.1 GCA_009787445.1 Chitinivibrionia bacterium
TATAACGCCATTTCCAAATTAGTTATATATACTTGCCTTTCTTGAAGAGAACTTAATTCGCGCCTTTGGGCTTCGTCTTCATAATACAAACTAATCGCCTCTCGCAAATTCTCAACCGATTCGTCAATCGTTTTTCCTTGCGAGGCGACGTTGTTTTCAATGCAAACGGCGACAAACCATTCTTCTTCCCGCGTTATTTTTATTGTACCTCTAAAAACCATATTTCCCTCCTTTAACCTAAATTTCTCATAAAAATATACTATTTACCCGCATAATTTAGCGCAAACTAAAATAATTTTCTTTTTTTTCTATATACTATTCAATCAACATTTCATTTATTATTTTCTTTAACTTTGAAATATCTCTTTTGTTTAACTCTACGATTTTATCTTTTAATCGACTCTTATCTACCGCTCTTATTTGGTCAAGAACAATCCAGCAATTTTTACCGTCGATATTCGTTTTTAATCTTGTCGGATAATTATGCGATTTAGTTGTAAGCGGCGCAATAATTATAGTGTTTATATTGTCGTTCATTTCGTCGGGGGTAATTATAACGCCCGGACGGGTTTTTTGAATTTCGCTTCCAATTGTCGGGTCAAGATTTACCCAATAAACATCGTATTGTTTCACTGCCATTCCCACTCAAAATCAATATTATTATCGGCAAAATAAAGATTGTCTTCTTTATTTTTATTCATTTTTTCAAACGCTTTTCTCCAATTTTTCCTTGGAACAATTTTATTTACGGGAGTTATTACTAAATCGTTTTTGCGGGTTTGCAACATAATTCTGTCTTTTATACCCAAAGCGTTAATTACGGAATTCGGAAAACATATTCCTTTACCGTCTGAAATCGAAACTACGTCCAATACCATATTTCCCTCCTTTAACCTAAATTTCTCATAAAAATATACTATTTACCCGTATAATTTAGCGCAAACGAAAATAATTTTCATTTTTCTAACAACCCCAAAAAATCTTTCGGCAAAATTGCTTTTACTTTGCTTTCCTCGAAATCTCTTATGTTTTTAGTAACAATATAATCTATCTTTTTTTCTATTGCCGAAACTTCAATAACGGCGTCTTCATAATCGATAACGTTTGAAAACAGCGCTTTTCCCAATATTTCCTGATTTATTTCTATAACATTGAACGTTTTAAGTATTTTGGAAATTATTTCAGTTATTTTGTTTTTGTCGCTTATTCCTTTTTCCAAAAAATACGACAAAGTGGTTATTTCGTGAGCGGAAACATATCCCGTTGTATTTTTAACGAAACAACTGTTAATTATTTTTCTCGCTTCATCAAAACCGTTCCTGTTTAGAAAATAATCAAGAAAAACGTTTGTGTCAAGCAAAATGGCGTTCATAATAAATCTTTCTTAATTCTTTTTTATCAGTCGGCAAATCAAGTCCTTTCAATATCCCGCCAAAACCAAATAAATCTTTGTTTTCTTCTTTTGCCGCTATCAAAGATTTTTTATTGGTCAATACTTTTGTTTCGCGTACCGTTGTTACCATTTTCCCTCCTTTAACCTAAATTTCTCATAAAAATATACTATTTACCCGCATAATTTAGCGCAAACTAAAATAATTTTCATTTTTTTCTGCAAAAATCCGTTTTTTTTTATATATTTTAGGTAAATGGTGTTTTATTAACAATGTTTATTAAAAGGGGTTTTTTATGAAAAAATTTTATGTTGCCTTAATGGCAATGATTTTGGCGGGAGGAATGTCGTTTGCGTTTTCGCAAGAAGTTTTCACCGAATTGGTAAGCGAGGAATTAGGCGATTCTTGGGGAGCGGAAGGCGAACATCTTGATAATAATCCTGTGGCGAACTATAACGGTACTTATGTTGAAGCAACTTTTGTGTTGCAGGCAGAAGACGAAGATAATGATATATATCCTAGCGGTTCGCTTGGATATTATGACGACTATAATTACGTCGGGCTTGATTCTATCGTCGTAGAGTATGAAGCAGACCAAAATATTGCAATAACCCTTATGCACTATGATGACGATACCTACTATGAAGAAGCATTTTTTAAAGTACTTAATAAAACAACCGGCAGCAAAACAAAGGCAAAAGTTTTACCGGGCGACTTGGCGGTTGACCAGTGGTCTGAATTTACGGGCAGTTTGAATCTTGCGAAAATTAAAGGCGTTTCTTTTGCGGCGGTTGAATACGAAAAAAGTACAACGATTAAACTTTATTCCGTTAAACTTTACGGAATAGGTATTGATGACGGCGATGACGATGACGATGACGACAATAATGGCGGCGGTGGCGGCAATAGCGACCTTATTGAACTTATTAACAACAGCGGCTTGGGCGATTGGTACGATTACGCAGACAACCTCGGTTCGAATGTAAATATTACCAGTCAAAATCCTTTGACAGCGACGCTAACGTTAGGAGAAAGCGATGCAGATGCGAATGATTGGGCATATCTTGGACTTGGATTTTCGATTGAAGGCGGCGTTAATTTTTCAAGGTTGATAAAAATAGAAATTGCATATACGGCAAACGGCGCATTAGATTTTGTGGTCGAAGATAGCAATGATAATGAAGTAATTAAAGAATCGTTGTCGTCAGGTAGCAACACTAAAACTATAAACGTTACATCGTCGCAAGCCGCAGGAATTGGCAACAAGGCAGGATTTAAATTCACTCACGAAAACGAAGGCGAAACTGTAAATCTTACAGTAACTTCCGTTAAACTTTACTTCAGCGATAACAATCCTAATACTGGCGGCGGCACAAATCCACAAAATCCGGGCGGTAGCGGCGGTGCGGATGCAATTTCCAAAACAAACGTAAAAGCGAATAAACTTGCGGTTACCGGAATTTCCGCAGGCAAAATCGGCTTAACTGTTCCGACAACGGGCAATTATTCTGTGGGAATTTATAGCATAGACGGAAAAATGCTCACGCAAACAAAGGTAAATCTTGTTCAAGGCGTAAATTCTTTGACTTTGGGCAAAAACTTGGCAAAAGGCATAGCGATAGTTCGCATTCAGGGAACAAACGCGGCTTTGGTCAAAAAGATTTCGATAAAGTAAACGAAGAAAAAGTTTGAAATTTAACGGAGCGGGGAGAAATCTCCGCTCTTTTTGTTTGAAAAATTGTATTTTTAGCGCTGAATTTAAGGAGTAATTATGGGAATTGATATAATTTCTTTGAAAAAAGCATTGGCGACGTTGGAAGAGGTTGTTGTCGAATACGAAAAAGACAGAAACAACGCGTTTGTCCGCGATTCGTTTATAAAACGATTTGAATACACCTACGAACTTTCTACAAGAGCGTTGAAACGGTATTTGCGAGAAACGGTAGTAGGCATTTCGGAAGACGACTTAACGTCTTTCAAAGCTTGTATTCGTATGGGACTGTCGAACGGATTGCTTAAATCGTCGTTAGAAAAATGGAACGAATACCGTGAAGCGAGAAATTTATCAGTGCATACTTATGAAATTAAAAATGCGGAAATCGTTATTGAGGTTGCGTTTGATTTTGCGAAAGAAGCAAGAATTTATGTAGATGAGTTGGAAAAACGTATTGAAAAGGAGAACGAAAATGAATGATAAAATAAATCTTGACGAAAAAAGTTTTTCGATAGTTTGCGATATTCTTAAAAAAAATTTGAAAGGAATGAACGCAAAAACTTACATTTACGGTTCTCGCGCGAAAGGTAAAAACCGTAAATATTCGGATATTGACATTGCCGTTAAAGCGGAAAATAACATTCCATTTTCAATTATGGCGCATTTGAGTTATGATTTTGAAGAAAGTTTTTTGGATTATTTTGTGGACGTCATAGATTTAAACGCGACAAGCGAAAATTTTATAAAACACATTGAAAAAGATTTAGTCGAATTTTCTTATTGAAAAGGATTGCTTTATGAAAAAATTTTATCTCTATAACACAAAAACGCGCAAAAAAGAAGAATTTTCGACGACGCGCAAAAAAGCGGGAATGTATTGTTGC
>WRFX01000194.1 GCA_009787445.1 Chitinivibrionia bacterium
GGAGAAATTGCCGCCGCCACTACAAACAGAAATTTTAACGGACGAATGGGCAAAGGCGCCACGGTTCATCTTATGAGTCCCGCAAGCGCCGCCGCCGCAGGAATTACGGGAAAATTAACCGACCCCAGAACCGTCGCAAACTGAAAAATTATGAGCGCAAAATATTTTCTTGGTCTCGATATGGGTTCTACGACGGTAAAATGCGCCGTTTGGGACAGAGAAATCGGCGAAGTTGTTCATACGGATTACAGGCGACACGATTCGGCGGTAAAACTCACGCTTTTAAAAATTCTTCGCGATATTGACAAAAAATTCGGCGGCGATATAAAATTTTGCGCGGTTTTTACGGGTTCGCAAAGTTCTGGATTTGCCGCAAAACTCGGCGTTTCGCACGTTCAAGAAGTAATTGCGGTATCTATTGCCATAGCGAAATTTTATCCGAAAACGCTAACTTCCATAGAATTAGGCGGACAGGACGCAAAAATTCTTTTCTTTTCGCAAGAGGACGAAACGGCTGTTTTGGATATGCGAATGAACGGAGTTTGTGCGGGCGGAACAGGCGCGTTTATAGACCAAATGGCGTCTCTTTTGAACATAAAATCCGAAAATTTTAACGAATTGGCGAGTGCGGGCAAAAAGGTTTACGATATTTCGGGACGTTGCGGGGTTTTTGCGAAAACCGACATTCAGCCGCTTATAAATCAGGGAGTTCCCCGCGAAGATATTGCGTTAAGTTGTCTTCACGCTTTGGCAAAGCAGACAATCGGCGGTCTGGCGCAGGGAATGGAAATAAAAACCCCGATACTTTTTGCGGGCGGACCTTTTTTCTTCATTCCAAAACTCGTAGACGTTTTTTGCGAGCGTTTGGGAATTGAAAAAAAAGGAGATTTTATTATTCCCGAAAACGCGCAAACGCTTATTGCCGTCGGCGCGGCGCTTTCGCTTGATACCGCTTTGGGAAACAAACGCCAAAATCCAATGAAAATAGACGAAATTCTCAAAAAACTTAAAGACAATATTTTAGATGTTCCATCGGTTTTAGGCAATAAAAAATCGGAAAAATTTTTTGATTCAGGCGCGGATTTTGCCGAATTTAATAAACGTTATAAATTCGACGATTTTTCTTTCAAAAAATATAAAAAAGGCGAAAAAGTTTCGGTTTTTGTAGGAATAGACGCAGGTTCTACGACGACAAAATTCGTCGCGCTCGACGAAAAGAAAAACGTTATTTATTCGTTTTACAAAAACAATCTCGGAAAGCCCGTCGATACGGCAAAAAGCGGACTTTTGGAATTTGAAAATTATTATAAAGAACAAGACGTCCAAATAGAAATAAAAGGACTTGGCACGACGGGGTACGGCGAAATTTTATTCGCAAAGGCGTTTGGCGCGGATTTTCATATAGTCGAAACGATAGCGCACAAAACCGCCGCCGTTTTTTACGAGCCAAACGTGAGTTTTATTTTGGATTTGGGCGGACAGGATATGAAAGCGATTTTCATAAACGACGGAATTATCACGAATATCGCGCTCAACGAAGCGTGTTCGGCGGGTTGCGGAAGTTTTATCGAATCGTATTCAAAATCGCTGAATATTGCGCCGCAAAACATTGCAAAACTTGCTTTTGAAGCGAAAAATCCGTCCGTTTTGGGTTCGCGCTGCACGGTTTTTATGAACAGTTCAATAATAACCGAACAAAAAAGCGGCAAATCGGCGGGCGATATTTTGGCGGGCTTGTGCAGAAGCGTCATAGAAAATCTTTTTACGAAAGTGGTTCGTATTCCAAATCCCGGCATTTTGGGCGAAAAAATAGTGGTTCAAGGCGGAACGTTTAAAAACGACGCGGTTTTGCGAGCGTTTACGCAATACGTCGGAAAAGAAGTGATTCGTCCGCGTTTTTCAGGCGAAATGGGAGCGTTGGGCGTGGCGTTGCTTACTATGGAAGAGATTGGGAAGTGAAGAAGTTATTGCGAATAACTTCTTGACGTCAAAAGTGCAAAAAATCAAAGACAATTTAATAATATTACAAAAATATCGTCATACTTTTATATGGCGCAAAAAGTGGCATAAACCTGTTAATCTATATTCCGCTTATTGATTGCAATTAAATGCGTACAATGTAAACGATTTGCCGTTATTGTTCACCGCCCAATATACGTTTCCGTTATGCGGATTATAACGCAGGACGTCGTTCATATTAAGCCGAAACCCTTTCAACTCTTTGATGTCGGAAACCGCTTCTCCCTTTTCGTTTATTGCCAGCGCGAACGTTGACAGATAACCCGATATTTCCCAGTCGGAACGCCAGCGCGGGGACTGGGCGGAAAATCTGAACAATTCCCATAATAAGAGAAACCGTCCATTGCCTATCGATACCATCTTGGGGTGTCCGGCGTGTCCGATTTCTCTTGTATATTTTGTCAGATAAACCGGAGGCGAAGCCGTGGGAATCCTTAAACTGTTTTTTAGACCTTCTACCGTCTTAGGCCATTTTTTATCGGAGTTCTGGGTTATCATCTTATCGTCAAAAGTCAGCGTGAATACGTTACGCGGATTAGATATTCCTTCGCCGTAAGCGCCGGCGCAGATATAACCGGTTGAAGTTTTTGCCAAAGCGCCCATCCCCGCGTAGGTTGCGTTGTTAAACATTGTGGCGTCTAATCTGCTTTCCTTCGGAACAAATTGTTCGCCATCCCCCGGCATTACGAACGAACGTATTTTTCTGGTATTGATGCCTGTCGCCGTTCTGAGAACTCTGGCAAAGAAAAAACCTCCATTTTTACTGTCTCCGTGGTCGGCAAATATAAAACCGCCGTCTATGGGAAGAATGAACTGGTTGAAAGAATGGCTGTGAGAGGGCATATTCGCTGCACCCGGCAGGATGTCTCGCGAACTGATTTCTTCAAAACTGTCTTTATCAATAATAAAACCGTGAGACCCCTGATGACCAAACCCGTATTGTCCCGCAACGTCATGTCCCGGAAAATCTACTTCCGCGAAGTAAACCGCCAGCATGGAACCGGATATTTCAAGCCGGCATGTTCCATCGACAAACGGTCTTTGTATTCCGGAAAAATTATGAGGGGTTTCCGCTATCCTGCGGTATGTTTTTATTTTTCTCCCGTTTCGGTCGTACTTCGCGATAGCCATATTCTCGACTTTCTTATCTTCATCTCCCACCTTCATACCGTAGAAAAAATAGTAATTGCCGTCGTCGTCTTTGGTAAAAGCGCCCAAAGAGCCGAATTCATTCTGAAAACTCAACGTTTTGCGCTCCCGCAAATCGCCGTCGTATTCGTAAATATGGGTTGTTTTACGTTTTTCATCGGAAGTGCAGACAGTAACGGAACCGTCCTTGTTCACAAAGGTTAAAACGGAAGGGAGGGTGCTTGCATACCAGAGATATTTATTGCCGGTTTTATCGACCGAATAGTCGCGGATAGCGTAATCGACAACCCGATGTACAAAAGAGACCGTTCCCGCCTGCGTTTGCGCCGAAACGACGCCTGCCGCCGCCGCTTCCGCATCGGACTCGAAGAACCATCTTTGCGTGTTGAGTCCGCCGTTCGTCTGTATTGTCGCCTGCCGCGCGCCGTTTTCGGTAAGAACTATGCCCTCGCCGTCGGCGGCGCGTATTTGATACGAGCCGTCGACGTTCGGCTCGACAAGCCATTTTTTCGCCTCAGTGTAGGTGATACCCTCTAATATAACGATGTTTCCTTCAAAGCCGAACCTTTGGTCGAACCCCAGCGCGTCCGAATAGTCGGGATATTCGGGGATTTCTAATTTGTAGTCCCTTGAAATGGTGTAACCGCCTGCTGCGTTTTTCCTTAAATACCACCACACATTGCTAGGATTCCACTGCCAGGCGTTCACAACATTAACCGTGGTACTCTTGTCACCCGCGTTATAAGTCAGATAATTTCCGTCCGCGCTGCGTATTTTGTATAGT
>WRFX01000195.1 GCA_009787445.1 Chitinivibrionia bacterium
AACGTTATGAAATTACGTTCTGGATATTCAATGCGGATTTATGAAATATTGATGCATATAAAAAACTTAAATATATACAAAAATGGTTACACATTGTCTATAAGAGATTTATATTTTTTGTTAGGAATAGATAAAAATATACAGTATAAATTATATGGCGATTTTAAAGAATTGCTTTTGCGTTGTCGCAAAGAGATAAGAGAAAAAACAGGTTTATCGTTTGACTTTGAAGAGATTAAAGACGGCAAAAAAGTTGATGCAATAAAATTTATAAATGTTAGAGAAGATATAAATTTTAATAAGTTAATTAAGCAAATTTCGCTATTTGATAATACCGAAATTTCAGAAAAAGAAATAATTCTATCGTCGAATCCAAAGGAAACGTTTTTATTGGATGTATTAGAAAATCCGCAATCGTATATAGCGACGGAAACGACAGAAACGAATACGGACGATTCGCTGTTATATTTACCAATAACAGATGCCGAAATAATTACTTCGATAAAAAATAAATTTACCGAAGAACAACTTGAAAAATTAGACAAATACCTTGAAGGAATTTTTAGCGCGGACGAGATAAAAGAGAGATACGAATTTGATTATATTGAATTTTATTACAATAAGGCAAAAGAAAAAGACAATAGAGAAACGCTTAAAAATTTTGCGGGGTTTTTATATAAATCGTTAACGAAAGACAAATACAAATATTACGAATTAAAAGAAAAAGAACAAGAGAAAAAAGAGAAAGAAGAAACGCAAAGAAAAGCACGAGAAATTGCAAAGAAAAAAGCAGAACAGGAAGCAAAAATTAAGAAAGAAGCAGAAGAAAAAAAGTATCGTCGATTAGAAAAAGTATTTGACGAAATGCCCGACGATATTCGAGAAAAGTTATTGCAAGAATTATACGAAAAAAATTCGTTATACAAAAGCGATAACGACGAAGTCCGAAAGGTAACGAAGTGGGCAGTCGCCGAAATGTTTGAGAAAATTCAATAACATTTTTACACCTCGCGAAAAAATTATTTACGCGCTAACGCGCTTTTCAAATCATAACTTTTTTTGTCCGAAAAAAACAAAATTATGCGATATTTTTCGCAAGTTCAATTTTTCGCTACGCTTAAAATTGCCGAATAAATGCGGGGAAATTTCGATTCACACCAATGCACCATAGGTAAAATACAACAACGGTAATACTAATTTTTGTATTATTTTTTACGCATTTACTGGGGAAAATAAATATATAGGTATTACTTTTTTAGAAATATTGCACTTTTTTAGGCAAAATACTCAAATTTATATTATATTTTTATTAAAATTAACAATTAAAGAAAGTGTAAAAAAATGAATAAAGAAAGCGAAAAAAAAATCCGTTGTTTCGTTCAAAATTACAAGCGAAACGAAGCAAAAATTACGCTATGTTATGAATATGATGTCGGCAAATTTCGATAGCGTAAATTATGATATAATGTTTTCAAAGTTGAGCGATTTTTTTATCGAACAAAACAATAAAAATATAGTTCGTCGTCGAAAAAAAACGACGGAACAAAAAACAATTTTAGAGAAATTAGAGAAGAAAATTGAGAAGAAATTAGAGAATATATACAAAGAACAAATAAAGACAATGTGGCATTATTTAAACGAATTTGAATGTCGAAAAAATGAACAACAAGAAAGAATTATTAAATCGCAAGAAACCGAAATTGAACAACTGAATAAATTAGCGAAAACTACATCGCAACATATAGAAAATTTAGTTTCAAACGATGAAATATTTATAAGAAACTTTGATATTTTTTCAGATACGTTAAAAGCGACCTACGAAGAAATACAACAAATAGAAGACGTTAATCAGAGGTTTGATAATATAATTAGAATATTTAAAATATTTACGGGGCAAGCCAGCGAATCCGAGATAAAAGCACAGGAAGAGATAAATAAAAAAATAGAAGAAGAACAAGCGCAAGAAGCAAAAATTAAAGCGGAGAAAGAATTGGAAGAACGCAAACAAGCGGAGCAAAAACAAGCAAACGAAGAAGCGCAAAAATTACAATGGTACGACCTTTCTGAAGCCAATATATCTGCAATTGGTTACGATTACAAATACGGTAAAATTTATTGTCGAAAAAGCGATATGAACAACACGGTAATAATTATGGCAGAAGAAGGGAAAGATATACTTGTGCGAGTGAAATCTAACGGCAAAGTAAGAATGTTGCCCGCAATAAATTCTACTAACAAATTATCGGATATAAGAAAAGGCGTTGAAAAAGAATTTGAATTATTGCTCGCGGGGAAAAATTATTTGACTTTTTGGTAAACGGAATAAATTATATTTAGAATTGTATTTAGTGATAATCATTAGAGAAAGAGAAAATGGAAAAGAAAAGCGTTTATATAGAGACCACGATTCCGAGTTTAGTAACGGCGCGACCGAGTAATAATATTGAAGAATTATCGCGCCAATATGTCGCTAAAAATTTTTGGGAAAACGAGAGGCACAAATATGACCTATATATAAGCCGATATGTTCATGAAGAATGTAGCGATGGAGACCATGACGCTGCAAAAAGACGACTTGACTTAATAAAAGATATTCAATTTTTGCCGGTAACATCAGAAACGGAAAAACTTGCGGAAGAATATTTTGAATATCTAAATATTCCGCAAAAAGCAAAAGTAGATTGCTTTCATTTAGCGGTATGCGTTATGAATAAAATTGACTTTTTGATAAGTTGGAATATGACGCATTTAGGAACGCCGACTTATAGAAAAATAATTTCATTTAACGAACATCACAACTTATGGCTACCTGAATTATTAACGCCCGACGTATTTATGAAAATTATGGAAAATGAAAGAAAGGAGGAACAAAATGGAAAAGTATAGAGAACTGGATGACACAGTCGAAGAAGTGTATCGTATTCGCGAATCGATTATGAAAAGGTTTAATTACGACCCGAAAGCATATCATAAATATTTGCGCGAAACGGAAGACGAGGTAAAAAAAGCTGGTTTCAAGTTTGTTTCCGAAACCGAACTGGCAAAATTAAGGAATAAGGAAAAAGTAAGATAAGTTTTTAGTGAAGATATTAAAAAATTGATGGAAAGCGATTTTTTGCTTTCCATTTTTTATATATTATATAATAAATAAAACATAAGATATATTATATAAAAGATAATTTTATCTTAAAAAAACCGCAATATGTTGTGTCTTTTTAGTATATTATATACGATGACAACAATTATTTATATTTTATATAAGAAATAATATATAAAATGGTTTATTTCTTATATAAAAATTGAAAGCAAGGTGTTTTATGTTTATTATTTCTATGGCAGCAGAAAAAGGCGGCGTTGGAAAATCGACTATTTCCGCAATGTTATCGCAAGTAATGGGTTATGCGAATAAACGAGTTTTATTGCTTGACCTTGACCAGCAAGCAGATTCGTCTGCTTTTATGGCATTGCCCAAAGAACAACCTAAAACGACTATTGTCGATTTATTTGCGGGACGATGCAGTTATGAGAATTTTGTTAAAAACGGCGCAATAAGAAAAAGCGGAAATTCGCAAGTAGATGTTATTACAGGTTCAATACATTTAATCGATTTATACGGACGGTTGTCGGCAAATAAAACAATAGAAGAAATTCGTAAAATGGTAGCGGAAAATTTTCGCGCACTTTTGAAAGAATTAACTATAAGTTATGATTTTGTGTTTGTGGATTTTCCACCGGGAATAGATACGGTCTGGGAACCAATTTTACAGTTGTCTTCACAGATTATTGTTCCCGTTACTCCGCATCTTATGGCTATGCAAAGCGCAGTAAAAAGCGCAATTATTTTAACGGCGCACGGAATAAAACCTGATAAAATTTCCATCGTTCCAAATCAAATTACCGCTTCAAATTCGCATAAAAAAGATTTAGAACTTATTAA
>WRFX01000196.1 GCA_009787445.1 Chitinivibrionia bacterium
GGGGGGGGGGGGGGGGGGGGGGGGGGGTACCACCCTCTCGTACCTTATTATTCATAAGAATAAAATATAATGCGGTACACACCAAAGATGTACTAAAATCTTTAATTTTGCAAAAATTGTTTTTCATACTGTTTTATTTTACCTATCCCTTTTAGGTCGTTTTTGTCAATTTTTGGCAGTAATATAATATATTTTTCGCTTGAAATGCAAATAAAATGCAAAAAATAAAAAATTTTTCACAAATTTCGCAAGATAACTTTCGCAAAATATTATTTTTCCGCTAAAAATCACATAAAAGGAGACAAAAAAATGGGAAAAACCATCGTTGAAAAAATATTTGACGCTCATCTCAAAGACGAGCCGTTTGAAGGAACTTTCGTATTGAGTATGGATAGAATTTTCTGCCACGAAATCACTACTCCCGTCGCAATTTCGGACTTGCAAAGCCGCAAAAAAGACCGCGTTTTCGACAATACCAAAATTAAGGCGGTCATAGACCACATAACTCCCGCAAAAGACACAAAAAGCGCGGTTCAAGGAAAAATACTTCGGGATTGGGCGCACAAACACAACATAAAGGACTTTTTCGACATAGGCGAAAACGGAGTTTGCCACGCGATTTTTCCCGAAAAAGGATTTGTAGAACCCGGATTTACGATAATTATGGGCGATTCCCACACTTGCACTCACGGCGCATTCGGCGCGTTTGCCTGCGGAGTCGGAACTACCGATTTGGAAGTCGGCATTTTGAAGGGAGTTTGCGCGTTTAGAAAACCCGAAACGATTCGCGTAAATATAAACGGAAAACTGCAAAAACACGTTTATGCAAAAGACGTAATTTTGACGATAATAAAGGAACTTACCGTAAATGGCGCGACGGACAAAATAATAGAATTTCACGGCGAAGTTATAAAAAATTTTACTATGGACGAAAGAATGACACTTTGCAATATGGCAATAGAAGCGGGCGGCACAAGCGGTTTGTGTATGCCCGACGAAACTACTTTGGAATATTTGTGGGAATTTGTGAAAAATAAATACGACGGCGACAAAATACGCGCTTTGGCGGATTTCAAAAAATGGCATTCCGACGACGACGCGAAATACGTAAAAATTGTAGAAATAGACGCCGCAAAAATCGTTCCCGTCTGCACAATAGAATACAAACCAGACCAAGTTAAGCCGTTATCGACGCTAAATTCGCCAGTTAATCAAGTTTATATAGGTTCTTGCACAAACGGACGTTTGAGCGATTTGCGTATAGCCGCCGAAATTACGAAAGGCAAAAAATTGGCGTTTGGAGTTCGCGGAATCGTTTCGCCCGCAACTCCAAAAATATACAAGGAAGCGCTTAAAGAAGGACTTCTGGAAATATTTTTGGACGCGGGATATTGCGTAACGAATCCGACTTGCGGCGCGTGTTTGGGAATGAGCAACGGCGTTTTGGCTCCCGGAGAAATTGCCGCCGCCACTACAAACAGAAATTTTAACGGACGAATGGGCAAAGGCGCCACGGTTCATCTTATGAGTCCCGCAAGCGCCGCCGCCGCAGGAATTACGGGAAAATTAACCGACCCCAGAACCGTCGCAAACTGAAAAATTATGAGCGCAAAATATTTTCTTGGTCTCGATATGGGTTCTACGACGGTAAAATGCGCCGTTTGGGACAGAGAAATCGGCGAAGTTGTTCATACGGATTACAGGCGACACGATTCGGCGGTAAAACTCACGCTTTTAAAAATTCTTCGCGATATTGACAAAAAATTCGGCGGCGATATAAAATTTTGCGCGGTTTTTACGGGTTCGCAAAGTTCTGGATTTGCCGCAAAACTCGGCGTTTCGCACGTTCAAGAAGTAATTGCGGTATCTATTGCCATAGCGAAATTTTATCCGAAAACGCTAACTTCCATAGAATTAGGCGGACAGGACGCAAAAATTCTTTTCTTTTCGCAAGAGGACGAAACGGCTGTTTTGGATATGCGAATGAACGGAGTTTGTGCGGGCGGAACAGGCGCGTTTATAGACCAAATGGCGTCTCTTTTGAACATAAAATCCGAAAATTTTAACGAATTGGCGAGTGCGGGCAAAAAGGTTTACGATATTTCGGGACGTTGCGGGGTTTTTGCGAAAACCGACATTCAGCCGCTTATAAATCAGGGAGTTCCCCGCGAAGATATTGCGTTAAGTTGTCTTCACGCTTTGGCAAAGCAGACAATCGGCGGTCTGGCGCAGGGAATGGAAATAAAAACCCCGATACTTTTTGCGGGCGGACCTTTTTTCTTCATTCCAAAACTCGTAGACGTTTTTTGCGAGCGTTTGGGAATTGAAAAAAAAGGAGATTTTATTATTCCCGAAAACGCGCAAACGCTTATTGCCGTCGGCGCGGCGCTTTCGCTTGATACCGCTTTGGGAAACAAACGCCAAAATCCAATGAAAATAGACGAAATTCTCAAAAAACTTAAAGACAATATTTTAGATGTTCCATCGGTTTTAGGCAATAAAAAATCGGAAAAATTTTTTGATTCAGGCGCGGATTTTGCCGAATTTAATAAACGTTATAAATTCGACGATTTTTCTTTCAAAAAATATAAAAAAGGCGAAAAAGTTTCGGTTTTTGTAGGAATAGACGCAGGTTCTACGACGACAAAATTCGTCGCGCTCGACGAAAAGAAAAACGTTATTTATTCGTTTTACAAAAACAATCTCGGAAAGCCCGTCGATACGGCAAAAAGCGGACTTTTGGAATTTGAAAATTATTATAAAGAACAAGACGTCCAAATAGAAATAAAAGGACTTGGCACGACGGGGTACGGCGAAATTTTATTCGCAAAGGCGTTTGGCGCGGATTTTCATATAGTCGAAACGATAGCGCACAAAACCGCCGCCGTTTTTTACGAGCCAAACGTGAGTTTTATTTTGGATTTGGGCGGACAGGATATGAAAGCGATTTTCATAAACGACGGAATTATCACGAATATCGCGCTCAACGAAGCGTGTTCGGCGGGTTGCGGAAGTTTTATCGAATCGTATTCAAAATCGCTGAATATTGCGCCGCAAAACATTGCAAAACTTGCTTTTGAAGCGAAAAATCCGTCCGTTTTGGGTTCGCGCTGCACGGTTTTTATGAACAGTTCAATAATAACCGAACAAAAAAGCGGCAAATCGGCGGGCGATATTTTGGCGGGCTTGTGCAGAAGCGTCATAGAAAATCTTTTTACGAAAGTGGTTCGTATTCCAAATCCCGGCATTTTGGGCGAAAAAATAGTGGTTCAAGGCGGAACGTTTAAAAACGACGCGGTTTTGCGAGCGTTTACGCAATACGTCGGAAAAGAAGTGATTCGTCCGCGTTTTTCAGGCGAAATGGGAGCGTTGGGCGTGGCGTTGCTTACTATGGAAGAGATTGGGAAGTGAAGAAGTTATTGCGAATAACTTCTTGACGTCAAAAGTGCAAAAAATCAAAGACAATTTAATAATATTACAAAAATATCGTCATACTTTTATATGGCGCAAAAAGTGGCATAAACCTGTTAATCTATATTCCGCTTATTGATTGCAATTAAATGCGTACAATGTAAACGATTTGCCGTTATTGTTCACCGCCCAATATACGTTTCCGTTATGCGGATTATAACGCAGGACGTCGTTCATATTAAGCCGAAACCCTTTCAACTCTTTGATGTCGGAAACCGCTTCTCCCTTTTCGTTTATTGCCAGCGCGAACGTTGACAGATAACCCGATATTTCCCAGTCGGAACGCCAGCGCGGGGACTGGGCGGAAAATCTGAACAATTCCCATAATAAGAGAAACCG
>WRFX01000197.1 GCA_009787445.1 Chitinivibrionia bacterium
GAATTTGGTTTGTTGTAAAATATACCAAACAATCGCTTTCAATTATTTAAGCGCTTTCTTTCGGGAAGGCGCTTTTTTCTTTTGGCAAATAGTATTTTTATGCTAATAAATAAAGAAAGTACTTAAAAAATCTGAAGGTATATTGATGAATATTGGAAAATTTTCCGTAAATAACAGCGTATTCTTAAATATTTTAATGGTAACTATGCTTACGCTCGGCACGATTGTAATGTTTCAAATGCCAAAAGAGGCGATGAGCGACGTTACTTATTCTTGGGGTATGGTTATGGTTTATTATCCCGGAGTTTCGGCGAGCGACGTAGAAAAAAGCGTTACGGCAAAAATTGAAAACGAAATAGCGGATATTAAAAAATTAAAGAAAATCATATCCATAGCGCAAGACGGATTTACGTACATACTTATAGAATTTGACGACGGAATTTCCGACGCGGAATTTAGAATAAGATTCAGCGATTTGCAGAAAAAAGTATCAAATATTAAATTGCCCGAAGGTATTGTCGAGCCGCTTGTTTTGGAAGCGTCGCTTTCGGAATTTATGCCCGTTATTCAACTTAACATTACCGGCGATTCCACCGTTTTGCAAGAAGATATAAACGCGGTCGCAAGAGCGATAAAAGACGATTTTTTGAGCATAAGAGACGTCTCGAAAGTTGAAATAGTTGGCGGGCGCGACAGAGAAGTCGAAATTGCGGTAAATCGCGAAAGAGCCGAAGCGATGGGAATAAACGTCGCGGAAATTATAAGCGCAATCCAAAACAAACATATTTCCATTCCCGCGGGAGTGCTTAAAACGCTCGGCGAAAATTATTACGTGCGTACGCAGGGCGAAGTTTTCGACAGAAGGGATTTCGGCGACATAATAGTTCGCCAGCGCGGCGGCTCAAACGTAAAGGTACGCGACGTTGCAACTATAAGCGACGGACTTGCGAAATCCAATTACGATATGCGTTATAACGGCGGCAACGTCGTCGCGCTTCCTATTTCAAAAAGTGCGCAGGGAAATTCAATCGACGTGATAAAAGAAGTGAAGGAAAAAATTAAAGGTTACGAGCAGAGAAACAAAAATTTAAAGTTTTTTTGGTCGGGCGATACGACCATTCAAATTCGCGACACTTTAAAAACTCTGTCAAATAACGCGATTGGCGGTATGATTCTTCTGTTTTTGATAATGCTTTTATTTTTAGGATGGCGAAACGCACTTATTTCTACGATAGAAATTCCGCTGACTTTCGCGGCGGTTTTTGTGGTTATGAAACTTTACGGCGAAACGCTTAACGGAAATTCAATGTTTGCGCTCGTTTTGGTTTTAGGATTGATTGTCGACCATTCCATAGTGATAATGGAAAATATGTATCGTTATCTTCAAAAAGGAAAAGACAAAATTACCGCGGCAATCGACGGAACAAACGAAGTGGCGATTCCCGTAATTTCGGCTACGCTCACGACGATAGCGGTATTTTTGCCGCTGATTCTTCTTCCCGGAATGATGGGAAAATTTATGCGCCCGATTCCGCTTTTAATATCGGTCGCGCTTTTAATTTCCACGATTTTCGCTATGATTTTTATTCCGATGCACTTTGCCGAAATGGGAAACAAAACGACGAAAGAACAGGAATGGTTTGTAAAATTTCGCGAATTTTTCAGGAAAATAGCAATAGTTTGTTACCGCCATAAAATAAAAACGCTTTTGTTCACGCTGTTTTTCATAATAATTATACCGCTGATTGCCGCTTCGCACATAAAAGCGGAACTTTTCGGCGGCGAATTTCAATCGCAGTTCAGTATCGATATAGAATTGGTAAGGGGTTCAAGCAGGGAAAAAACAAATAAAGTCGTAGAAGAATTTGAAAAAAAAATTTCGCCGCTCATAGGAAACGGAGAAATTACAGGAATTTCGACCTCCGTCGGCTATATGGTAACCGATAAGGAATGGCTGACCCGCGACAACATAGCGCAAATAAATATTTTGCTTGCAGAAAAAAGCGAGGGGAGAACGCGCAATATTCCCGAAATCATAAAAGATATTGAAAAATTGTGCAAAGGAATTGCGGGCGCGGAAAAAGTTGTATTTCGCTCGATAGCGACGGGATTGCCCGTTGAGAAACCCGTTTTTATAAGATTATTGGGCGATAATTTGGCGGAAATGGCGGATTTAAGCGATAATATTCAGCGAAAATTGTCGTCGTATAAAAATTTGTATAATATTTCCGACGATTTTGAAAGGACGTCGCCCGAACTTATCGTAAAAATTAACGAATACGCGGCGGCTCAATACGGACTTTCGGTCGCTCAAATCGGTAATTTTTTAAGAATAGGAATCGACGGAGTAAAAGTCGCGACGTGGTTTGACGAAAACGCCGAAGTCGATGTCGTCGTGCGTTTCGACGACGCTTCAAAGTCCTCGATAGAGCAGATACAAACGCTTAAAATTCCCACGCCGCACGGAACGTTCGTGCCTTTTTCGGCGGTCGCCGAACTTGTCGCGAACAACGGGATTTCCAAAATAAACAGAAGCGACAGAAAACGCGCCATAGAGATTTCCGCCGATACTTACGATAAAGTTGAAGCCGCGCGTGTCAACAAAGAAATTCTCGAATGGTTTGAAAATTCTATGGCGAAAAATTATCCGACGACAAAAATTTCGCTTGAAGGCGAATTTACGCAGTTTAATAATTTGCTGAAAGATATTATTCCGCTGTTTTGCTTCGGGTTATTTTTGCTGTATCTTATTTTGGGAAGTCAGTTTAAGAGTTATTTGCAGCCGTTTTTGATGATTTTTTCGATTCCGCTTGCGGCAATCGGCGTTATTTTGTTTCTTGCCGTTTCGGGAACGCCTGTTTCGATAATAGTGATGTATGCGTTTATCGCTTTGGCGGGGATAGCCACAAACGACTCGATTGTTTTAATTTCGTATATAAACCGTCTGCGCAGGTTTGATGGCTTACGCACGACAGAAGCGGTAATCGAGGGGGTTGTAACCCGTCTTCGTCCGATAATTTTAACGACGGTTTCGACTATGGGAGGGCTTGCTCCGCTTTCGCTTGGTTTGGGCGGAAAATCGGATATGTGGGCGCCGATGGCGAGTACGATAATTTTCGGACTTATATTTTCGACGTTAGGCACGCTTTTTATAATTCCCTGCGTTTACGGAGTTATGGACGACGTAAGCAAGAAATTCAATCGGAAAATGCGTCTGGAAGGGGAGTAAGGGACGATTGAAATCAGAAACCCGAAAGATTTGGTAGAATATGGAAACGATTAGTAAAAATAAAGATTTTGATGGGAATAAAATTCGCAGAGGTTCATATGGAACTTTGGGCGAATATGGATGGGAAACTGATAACATAAAACCCAAGGCAAAAGGAGGTACTGATAGTATGCGTAATTTGCAACCATTGCATTGGCAAGCAAACCGTAAAAAAAGTGATAATTATTAAATATACAAAAAAGACAAATATTTGTCTTTTTCAAGTGGTTTATAATATTACTTTACTTTTCATATTGAGAAAAGAAAATAAAAATGAACACGGTAAAAACTCTCGTTTTCATAATTTCCCCTTGCTTTTCTACAATACCAAATATTATTTTATTCCCGAAAATTAACTCAAAACTGCCAAAAAAACAGACAAAAAAGAATGAAAGGAAATACGGTATGAAAAACAAAATTTCAAAAATACAAAATAATTTCGCTATTTTGGTACGTACCGTATTATATTTTATTCTTATGAATAATAAGGTACGAGGAGACGG
>WRFX01000198.1 GCA_009787445.1 Chitinivibrionia bacterium
ATATTCGCCTCCTGCGATAATATTAAACCGTTTTCTAAAATCATTACCTCCCACCAAGACGATAAAGATACCAAATAATCATCGTCTTCTATCGGAAGTTCTACAACTTTTCTTGCCGTTGTTTCATCTATTTTTGCTCGCAATGCCTTCAATACTAAATCGCTATCTTTTAACTCGCTACTCACTACTATTTGTATCAAAAGTGACTTTTCTTTTGGCAATCCTTTCTGCAAAATATAATATATTCCACTTGTTTTGCGCAAGATTTTGTAATTTAATTCGTTTTTCAAAACATTAAATAATTCGCTCGGTCTGTTGTAGCATACTATCGTTGCCGTCATATCCGTAAGTTTTATATTTTCCTGCGAGGCGTAAAATCCAACGTAGCCGTGAATAACTTTATTGAAAACTGAAATAGAAAGCGCGGGAACAACAGGACTTTTATATTCTATTATATTATATTCCCGAAAAATTTTCCCCCAACTCGTTTCTATTTCTACGTTTTTGTTTTTTTTCAATATTATTATATCAATTTTCGGCGGACGTTTGGAAAGTTGATGTTCGCTTTCAAGAGTAACGTCGCCGTTTTTTACGTATTTGCGCAGAAGATAATTAAACGCCGCAAACGCCGCGTCGTGATACGTCGCCGTCTTTTTGCGTTTCGGCTTGGGTTGTGCGTTGTCGTTTTTCATTTTTTTGTTCTCTCAAAATTTTTTTTTAATAATCCTAACTAATATAATATTTGTGCAAGAAAAATTACTGGAAAATTATGAATATGAATATGAATATACTATTCGCCGCAAACAAAAAAGGGACGTATTACACAGACACGTCCCCATAAAACAAAACACAATCACAAATGCCATCATAGCCGCATTACAATCGCTATAAAGGTATTTTGGAACTAATTATTTTTAACTCCTCTTTTGTTCCATAATTTTTTGGGATTTAAATTACTTATTATCCCATATTTTAAAATGGAAAGAATTTCGTCTGAAAGTGAAGATACGCTGCTATCACATAAAGTGTATATCGACACTTTGTTTTTGTTTCCGTCTTTATTGCCAAGAACTTTTTTAATTTGTTTATTGTTCTCGATGTCTCTTCCTTGAGATTCGTCGCAAGTTCTATAATTTTGCATTTTCTCTTTCAATGTTCTTGTGGTTTCTCCGACATATTTTACATCGTCGCATACTACAAATGCGTAAATTACTCTTTCCTGTTCTTGTTGTTTTAGTTCAATGTTGTGGGTTATTTTTTCGTTTTCATCCAAAGCGCACCATTCACCAACATACTTAAATCCAAGTTTTTTAATGTATTCCAAGTCAGATTTCATACCGACCACCTTTCAAAAAAAGTTAAATTAAATTTATTTTTGTAACCGTTTTATGCAAATTTTATTGTCGATTAATGTTCAATCAACTTTCCGTCAATAAACGTAGAAAACACCAAATCCCAAACTACTCCCTTCGTTTTCTATCGTTATTTTTTTTAATAAATGTAGCAAGTTTTCCTTGCTACATTTTATCAGATTTATTGGTAGTCGGAATTGATTTTATCAATTCCATCAATAATACCAATTATTATTGAAGAAATTAAAAAAGTACCGGCTACTGTAGCCACAATAATTATTCTTCTTTTTGTCCTCTTTTCCCTCTTTTGCAGTTTCGCCCATTGCGATTTATATTCCGCAGCACGAATACTGTCTTGTACTCTTTGGTCTTCCGCTTGAATACTGTCTTGTTCTGCACGAATACTATCTTGTATTCTTCGTTCTTCCATTTGTTCTTCTGCCCAAATATTATATTGTATTCTTCGTTCTTCTCGCCCTGCTTCCCAAATACTATCTTCTATTCTTTGTAGTTCCGCAATACTGTCTTGTATTCTTTGCTGTTCTGCTTTTGCCTGCGCTTCTCTTTTCTTTATTTCCGACGCAGAATAATAAAATTTGTATTCTTTATACACTTCCAACTTTTGTCTTACTTTTGCGCGAAGAGGCGAACTTATGAGAGGATTATCTTTCCAAGCGGAAATTTTATTAAACAATTTCTCTATTTCTTTCTTCAGATAATCGCCGCTTAACTGCCCTATTACTTTTATATCGTTATTAACGGAATAGTCATCTTCACTAAATTGAACGCAAAACAAATATTTGCATCGAATTTCGTAATCTTCGGATATTTTATCCAAATATGGTACGTATGCATAGACGGCGTGGTCTTCTAAACTAGCATTTTTAAATGCCTGTGAAAACCCTTTCGCGACAAACAACAACAAACACATTGTCGTAAAAACAAATAATTTCACGGATAAAAACTTTTTCATTTTTCAACTCCTTTGTATATTCCAGCAATCAGGTTGTGTTAAATCCAACTTATCAATCAATTTCTCTTCCAATCCCGTTGTATAAGTTATCAATTCGTTGATTCCTTCCGTTTTTGGATCAATCTCATCGTTTGGCAAAGCGTATATTAAAACCTTCTTATCGCTTTTCAGTGCTTTTACTATTTCGTTTTTAATTCTGCTGTTCGTCGAACCGCCAATTTCATTGCGGTAACAATCCATTCTCCCTTTCAATGTTCTGACGGTGTTGCCAATATATTTCACAACTTTGTCCTTTCCATCATCTACGACAAAAGCGTAAATAAATTTTTTCTGCATTTGTTTTTCTTCGAATTTATAGGATATTCCTAATTCCCATTTTCCCACATCCTTAAAACCGAGTTTTTCAATAAACTCCAAACTGTTTTCCATACAAACAACCTTTCAAAAAAGTTAAATTTTTATTTTTGTAATTCCCATTTATCCTAATTTATAGCGGCAAAAAACCACTCGCCGTTATAATAACGAAACCAATAATAAGTGCCTTCCGATGTTTTAATCGCGATAAATTTATATCCGCTTTGCGTTGCTTTTTGTTTCAAGTCGGAAGGCAACGAATTGTCTTTTCTCCATATTTTTGATTCTACGCTTCCAAAAAATTTTTCAAAAATAGTTGCGTCTCTAATAAGCATAGCGTTTGTTAAAAGCCCGTTATAAACGCATTGAACCGTTTCTAATAAATTTCTAACGAACGCGCCTTTTGAATATTGCAATATTTTTTGAAGATTTTGATTTTCGTCTAATTCATAAATTTCTGATATTTTCCCATCGTTACCGTAAACAGATGATTTTTTAATTTTACCGTTTTCGTAATATTCTAAAACCGTTTCCAATTTCCCGTTTAAAAAATCATCATAAACAGACGTTTTTTTAATTTTTCCATTTTGGTCGTATTCTATAACCACGTATTTGACGCTTTCGCTTTTTTCATCGTAGGTCTCAACGTTGTCATAAGTTGATTTACTTTTAATTTTACCATTTTCGTAATACTCTTTACAATCAGACCATGGTCCGCTACGACTACATTCACTTTTCAGTTTTCCATTTTCGTCGTATTCTGTAACCAAGCTAATTTTTCCAAAATTTACTATTTCTATCTCTTTTTTCAGTTTTCCATTTTCGTAATACTCTTCATACTTTTCATCTCCTTCGTTGTCATAAGTTGATTTACTTTTAATTTTACCGTTTTCGTAATATTCATTGACGGCAGACAATTTATCGCCTTCGTAAATTGACATTTTTTTCATTTTTCCGTCGCTATAATATTCGTATTTATTGTCCGCAAACGCCGACAACGATAATACTAATAAAATCAAACAGAAAATTTTATATGGAAAATTTATTCCGAGATTCGGGGGGGG
>WRFX01000199.1 GCA_009787445.1 Chitinivibrionia bacterium
TCTTCGGTCTTCGGTCTTCGGTCTTCGGTCTTCGGTCTTCGGTCTTCGGTCTTCGGTCTTCGGTCTTCGGTCAAGAATAATATAATCTTAAAAATTCCTTTTTGTTTTTATCGGTTTGAAGAAAATTTACGTCGATATTTTTCTATTTATAATCATATACTTTTTCAGAAAATTTTCAAAATTTATACAATTACAGCAGATACAGTGGAAAACGCTTTCCAGAAAACATTACGATTATAATGAATTGGATAAAGCGATAAAGTATTTTGAGAAGGGCGAGCAACTGCCAAGAAAATACAAAGACCATTCTTTGAGCGGCGATTTGCAAGGATACCGCGAATGCCACATTCGTGATAACTGGCTGCTAATATATTCCGTTAACGAACGGGAAATAATTTTAGAACGAACGGGAAATCACGACGATTTGTATAAAAGAAAATAAAATATTTCAAAAATTTTTCCCATATTACCGTAGAAATAAATTATTTTACCCTTACCACAAATGGCTGGTTGTCGGAGTTTTCTCGTCAATCGTCGTTTTTTTTATTTTGTAACAACAAGGTAAGAATACCTCTTTTGAGGTTGTTCTGCCCTGCCTTGTTGTTCAAACAATGCTACGACATATTCGGCCGTTTGTGGTAAAACTATCGATTATGAGCAGAGCAACCTTTTCGGTTAATTTCCTCAACAATTTGTAGTTTTTATAACTTTCGGCAACAACAATAACGTTTTTGCAAAAATAAAATTTTAAGGAGTGTTTTATTATGGGTAATCTGAAAAAGTATTTTTTGTCGATAACCGTTGCTTTGAGCGGCATTGCGTTATCGGGATGCGCGACGACTATGAGCAATTCGCTGATAAGTATCGACGCGAACGCGGATTGGGAAAGACCCGCTTTAACGGCGGATTTGGACGTGAGTTCCGAAAAAGTGGTCGGAATTGCAACGGGTAGAAAAGACAAATTAAACGAGATTAGAAAAGTTGCGATGTTGGACGCTTTGGTAAAATATAACGCGGGGAAATTGGATAAAGGCATTGCCGATTTGATTGTAGAGCCGACGTATTTTTACGAATACGACGGACTTGGCGGCGTAAAAGTAACGGTTATAGGATATCCCGCAAGATACAAAAATTTTAGGATGATAGAAAAGCCGTCGATTCCTTTGAACGACGCGGGCAATACTCCTCCTCAAACGATTCTTAAAACGACGAAACATTTGCAGTATTCTCAAAACAAAGAGAAAAAACCTTATTCGAACAATAGAAAAATAGTGGGCGGGCAATGGCTTATATGGACAGGTTTTTCAATTTTGGGAGTCGGTATTCCGCTGACGGCAGTAGTAGAAGATGAATTTGCTATTATGGTAGTTGGCGGCGGCACAGCATTTTTAGGCGGAACAACTCTTTATACTTTCGGCGTTATCGATAGACGTAAGGAAAACCGTTACGGCGCGTTACTGCCCGACAGATTGCAAATTTCGCCTAACAAACTTGAATTTGTTTGGGCGTTTTGATAAAAAATAAAAAATGGTTGCGCGGGAGTTTTTGAATGAAAAATTTATTTTCATTTTTTCTTTTTTCTGGCGGGGCGGGTTTTCGGACTCGCCTTGCTTTTGTTTTCAATTTCGAATAATTTCAACCACGCCGGGCTGAATAATTTTACCTCTGACTATTTTACTGCTTTCAACGTTTTCGACAGCAATTATATCGCCTATTTTCCCCGCGCTCCTCGCCCGTCCCCAAATCGTTACTTTTACCATTCCTTCGCCGCTCGTCATTTTTATCGGAGTTCCAATCTCTATTACGGGTTTGGGCGCGACGTGTCTGTCGGTAATTACCGTTCCCGCGCGAATTACGCCGATTACCATATATTCGTCAAGTTTCGGCATTTCAAAAAGCGGCGTTCCCTGCAAAGCGGAAATATCGACGGTTTTCATTTCTAAAAATTGCGGCGCGAATCTGTCGTTTCTGCTTATGTCTCTTGCGGCTACGCAAATTTTAGCGACCACTTTTATTACGGCGTTCAACGATACCCGCGTTTTCTTTTCGCCCTCTTTTTGTACGACGATTAAAGGAATTACGACCCGTCCGCGCAACTGCTTCGAGGTAATTTTCCCCAAAGTTATTTCATACTCGCCAAGAGGTACGCCGAGTTCGCTTCCTTCCATAAATTCAAACTGGATTTCGCTTTTTACGTCGTCGTTATTTACGATGGAATCCGCTAAAAGTTCAGTCGCTTTTCGCGCAAGTTCGACATAAGGAATTTTTTGAACGGCGGAGTAAATTTTAACCCTGTCGCTTCCGCTTATAACCGTCGAATTTTTAATTTCCGACGGAATAACGATACTGCTTTTCAGTAAAAATCTCGAAAGTCCCGCGGGCGCCGCAGTCGATACGAGCATAGTGTCCAAAAGTTCTTTATACTCTCCGCGAATTTCGGCGATTTGTCCGAGACGAATTTCCGAACCCGTTACTACGGACGAATCCCGCAAAATTATTTCGGTTTTGGCGAATGCAAAAAACGCGAAAGTAAAGATAATCGTAAAAACGGTTTTCATTTTAATTACCTTTTAAGATTGTTCGCCGTTTGCAGCATTTCTTCGGAAACCGTTATAGATTTCGACACGATTTCGTATGCTCTTTGCGCCGCAATCATTCCGACCATTTCGTCCACGACTTCCACGTTTGATTTTTCGACCATCTGGTGATGCACGGTTCCCATATTGTCTTCGCCCGGATATGAAATAAGCGGAACTCCCGACGCTCCCGTTTCGGCGAACAGATTATTTCCGAGCGAGCGCAAACCTGCGGGATTTATAAATCCTGCAAGTTCTATCTGCCCCAAATCGACGTTGTCCGGTCTTCCCGCGTTTTCGGGCGTTCCCTCTTTTACGGCAGTAATGAATCCTTGCTGCGTAACGGTAATTCTGTCGTATCCTTCAGGCACTACTACTTCGGGAAAAAGTTTATAGCCGTCGGCTGTTACCAAAGTGCCGCTTGCGTCCCGCAAAAAATGTCCGTCTCTGGAATACGATATCGAGCCGTTGGGAAGTTCTATCTGGAAAAATCCTTCGCCGTTAATCGCCATATCGTAATCGCTCGCGCTGCTTTGAAGAGAACCCTGCGAGAAATTTCTTTGCGTAGCCGCNGCTCTTACGCCCATACCGACTTCTATTCCGCTCGGCGATATTCCGCCTTCGGGATTATAAACTCCCGGCTCTTTCAACGTNTGATACATCAANTCCTTAAATTGAATGCTTACTTTTTTGTANGCGTTAGTATTTACGTTGGATAAATTGTTTGAAATAGTATCCAGCATNAACTGCTGCGCTTTCATACCGGTAGCGCCGGTGTACATGGAACGAATCATTTTTTCCTCCTTGACTTTTCTTTTTAATATGCAAATATTATGCCAAGTTCCGAACAATTAGAGAATTTTTGAATTTCGGCGAAATATTTTTGAATATTCGGGAAAAATTTTCCGAATATTATTGAAAAACTTTTGAATTTTCGTATAAAATTTTAAAATTTTTCAAATTTAATCTTGCGCGTTGATTTTGGCGAATATTATATTATTTGTCAAAAATCATTAAAAAAAGGAAAAAACTAAATGTTTTCAAATTTTTTACTTGACAGCGCGCTTGCGCAAATAATACTTTTCTTTGCACAGCACAGCACAGCACAGCACAGCACAGCACAGCACAGCACAGCACAGCACAGCACAGCACAGCACAGCACAGCA
>WRFX01000200.1 GCA_009787445.1 Chitinivibrionia bacterium
TTGGTGGAGTTGATGGTTGTTATCGTAATCATCGGCGTGTTGGCGGCGGTTGCTATTCCAAAAATGATGGCGGCGACGAATAAGGCGAAAGCCGGGGAAGGACCGCAGATTTTGCGGGCGATTGCGAATATGGAATCGGCTTACAAAGCGGAAAACGATGAATTTATTAACGCGCCTGAAACTGAAGAAAAAAATCCCAAAACTACCCCTGCTGACACAGCTTGGGTGAAATTGGGATTTGATATCGAACCGTTTTCAAAGTATTTTACGTTTCAAGTAGTCGACGCATCAGATAGCGCTTTCTCTGCGGAAGCCGCTTTGTATTCAACTCTCGGAGAAGCGAAAGGCGGAGTCCAATCGCTTGAAATTAACCAGAGAGACATTAGAACTATTAACGGAGAAACACCGACAGGTCCATTAGCGAACCTTCTTCCGAATTGGAAGTAAGCGGTTTTTTTTAGTGTTTTGTGTGAGAGAGATGGAGAAATCCATCTCTCTTTTTTTTTGTTTAAATTCTAATGCGCGAACATAAATTTTTTCTCGGCTTCTTCAATAGTGTGTCCGCTTTTCCAAAATTCAAGTAATTGTTGCATTCCTTTTTGCATTCCCTGTTGCATTCCTTGCTGTTCCCAAGTTTGCGCCGCGCCCGTTCTCTCCGCCCAACGAGCAACTATATCGTTAAATTTTTTCTCCGTCGCCGTCATTATTCCCTCCTTTTCCAATGTTTCATTATTTACTACAAGCAAACCCCGTAATATCTCTTCTACTTGTTCTTTGTACTTTTCCGTGTTCTCATACAACTCCAAACACTTATTAAATCCTTGCGCCGACAAGTCATCCCGCAACATTTCAAGCCACAATACGTCGTTTGCCGACAACTCCGAAGACACTACCAATTGCATTTTCGGTATTTGAGCGTTATCTTTGCTACGGGGTAAAATATAATAAATTCCATTATCATTTGACGGAATTATTTCATAAATCTTTTCTTTTTTAAGAAAACTTATCAATTTTTTCGGATATTTTACAGACACGAACGAAATCGCAGTATCTTTTACGCTAATGTTATTCTGCGAAATATAGAAAAAAGAATAACCTATTACTTTGTTAAACACTTCAATATTAAGCGTATCTTTGGGACCTTTGAACTCTATTATGTTGTGCCGATTAAAAAATCTTCCAACCGTATTTTCAATTACAATATCTTCCAAAAGTTTTATTATAACTACGTCGATTCTCGGCGGTTTGGAAAACAGTTCGTATTCGGGCAGAAACTGTATTTTATCTTCGTATTCGTCGAGCGTAAATTGTAGCGTCCAAATAAACCATTGCGTCCAATTATTACGACGTTTTTTCGGTTTTGCTTCTTTTTTCATATTAAAACCTTTGAAATTATATTTCTGCTCTTTTTTATTTATCGTAAAAATAATATTTGGCGGGGAAAAGAAAAAAGAAATATAAATATTTCGAAGAGAAACTTGTTTTGAATTGGAAGTAAGCGTTTTGATTTTTTGTTGAGACAAAGAGAGTCGGAGAAGGGTCTTCGGCTCTCTTTTTTTGTTGGTGTTTAAATTCTAATGCGCGAACATAAATTTTTTCTCGGCTTCTTCAATAGTGTGTCCGCTTTCTAGGAAATTAAGTAATTGTTGCATTCCGTCTTCCATCCATTTTTGCTCATAATAACCTACAAGTCCCCGCTTTTTCATCTCTTTTACTAATGTTCCCCATTTATTCATATTCGCCTCCTGCGATAATATTAAACCGTTTTCTAATATCATTACTTCCCACCAAGACGATAACGATACCAAATAATCATCGTCTTCTACTGGAAGTTCTACCACTTTTCTTGCCGTTGTCTCGTCTATTTTTGCTCGTAATGCTTTCAATACCAAATCGCTGTCTTTCAATTCGCTACTAACTACTATTTGTATCAAAAGCGACTTGCTTTCGGGCAATCCTTTCTGTAAAATATAATATATTCCATCGAATTTGCGCAAGATTTTGTAATTTAATTCGTTTTTCAAAACATTAAATAAGTCGGTCGGTTTGTTATAACACACTATCGTTGCCGTCATATCAGTTAATTTTATGTTTTCCTGCGAGGCGTAAAGTCCAACGTAACCATAAATAACTTTATTGAAAACCGATATTGAAAGCAGTGAATCAACGGGGCTTTTGTATTCTATTATATTGTATTCCCTAAATATTTTTCCCCAACTCGTTTCTATTTCTACGTTTTTGTTCTTTTTCAATATTATTATATCTATTTTCGGTGGACGTTTGGAAAGTTGATGCTCGCTTTCAAGTGTAACGTCGCCGTTTTTTACGTATTTGCGCAAAAGATAATTAAACGCCGCAAACGCCGCGTCGTGATATGTAGCCGTCTTCTTACGTTTTGGCTTTGGTTGTCCTATATCGTCTTTTATATTTTGTTCGCTTTTCAAATTCTCTTCTTTCTTCATATTAAAACCTTTGAAATTATATTTCTGCTATTTTTTATTTATCGTAAAAATAATATTTGGCGAATTTGCGAAAATAAAAATTAAAAAACAAACAATAATTTATATAAAACGACATTCAAAAAAAGACGACGAACATTTGCCCGACGTCTTTTTTAAAAATTTACAAGTTTTTTTGCGAATTATCTATATTCTTCCCATTCGGGTTCGCTGTTGAAAACCCAATCGTAATAATCGCGCATTTTAAGATTTTTCGCAGCCGCTTCGTCGAGAACTACTATGCAATGTTCGTGCATTTGCAGCGCCGAAGCCGTAACCGCCGCGCACAAAGGACCTTCCACCGCTTTTGCAATAATGTCGGCTTTGCTGTCGCCCGTCGCTAACAAAACCGATTTTTTGCTGTTCAATATCGTTTTTACTCCCATAGTTATTGCGCGGCGCGGCATCATTTCGGGCTTTGGAAAAAGCGGAGAATTTTGCTCGATAGTCGCCTTCGTAAGCGCTTTTACGCTCGTAAGCGAATTTAACGACGACATCGGTTCGTTAAAACCGATATGTCCCGAAGTTCCTATTCCCAACAACTGAAAATCGATGCCGCCGGATGAGGCGATGCTTTTTTCGTATCTCATACATTCCGCTTGCAAATCTTTTGCCATTCCAAGCGGAACATTTGTTTTTTTCTTGTCGATATTCACGCGGTCAAACAAAAATTTGTTCATATACGAACGATACGAATTTTCGTCTTCGGGAGCGAGTCCAACGTATTCGTCCAAATTGAAAGAAGAACATTTTGAAAAATTTACCTTGCCCGCTTTGTACATCTCGACGATTTTATCATAAACAATTTCCATCGTCCGTCCGGTAGCCAGTCCAAGCGTCAAATTGGGCTTTTGACAAATTGCCTTCACCGTAATTTTCGCCACCAAATCCGCGGCGGCGTCTGCGTTTTTGCGAATAATAATTTCCATAAACTATCCTTACTGTTAAAAGGTTTATTGATACCGTTAGAGTAATTTACGAAATAACAACGGCGTTTGTCAAGAATAAAACGTTAAATAAGAAATTTTATGTATAAACGATTAAATATTTCATAAATTATACGAATTTTCTTTTTTACCCTTGACAAAGTTTTTCCGTAAATATTATTTTAACGCGGATTAAAAATTCTAAAAAAGGAATTTGTTGTGGAAAAAACGTTTTTTGCGTTAAATGAAAATTCTATAATTTGCAATAAATTTTGCGAAATAATTTTCGTATTCTACTCAATAAT
>WRFX01000201.1 GCA_009787445.1 Chitinivibrionia bacterium
CCCAGTACGGGCGACCGCCGCGTCGTACGCGGCGGCAGTTGTAGAGACTTCATGGGCGCGCAGAGTTGTGAGGTTGCGTACCGCAACGACTACGCCCCGTCAAACTCCGACAGCTACTTCGCCATAGGCTTCCGCGTTGTGTTTCCTGCGGATTGATATTTCTAATACTCGACGTTTTTTTGAAAATTTAATGTTTTTTATCGCGGGAAAGCGTATCTCTACGCTTCCCGTCGTTTATCCGTTCTCACTCAACGCTCAATACGACCTCAAAACCCTTGCCGTCTATAAAAAGCGTTTTGCCCGCAAAAAGTTCTCCCGAAATCAAAAGACGCGACGCGGGCGTTTCCACCAAACGCTGAATTGTGCGCTTAATCGGACGCGCGCCGTATTGCGGCTCGTATCCCGTTTCGGCAATAAGTTCAAGCGCGGCGGGCGTAATTTTCAGGTCAATCTGCAAATTTTTAAGACGGCGGCGGAAATTCTCCATTTGCATTTCGACGATTTTCGACAACTCGTTTTTACTCAAATACGTAAATATCACCCGTTCGTCAATTCTGTTTAGAAATTCGGGACGAAAATGCTGTTTAAGCAGTTCATCGACTTCGCCCGCAAATTCTATAGAATCGCTGCCCGCGTTTTGAGCGATAATGTCGCTTGCCAAATTGGAAGTCATTATAACAATCGTGTTGCGAAAATCCACCGCTCTTCCCTTGCCGTCGGTAAGCCGTCCGTCGTCCAAAAGTTGCAATAAAACGTTAAACGTGTCGGGATGCGCTTTTTCTATTTCGTCGAACAGAATTACCGAATACGGACGGCGGCGAACCGCTTCTGTCAACTGCCCCCCTTCGTCGAATCCGACGTAGCCCGGAGGCGCGCCGATGAGACGGGCGACCGCGTGTTTTTCCATATATTCCGACATGTCGATACGGATAAGCGCCTTTTCGCTGTCGAACAAATTTTGCGCCAAAGCCCGCGCAAGTTCGGTTTTTCCTACGCCCGTAGGTCCTAAAAACATAAAACTTCCGACGGGACGGTTCGGGTCGTTAAGCCCCGCTCTCGCTCTCAAAACCGCCTGCGCTACGGAGTCCACCGCCTCGTTTTGCCCCGCGACCCTTTTATGCAAATGCTCGGCTAAATCCAAGAGTTTCTGCCTTTCGCTTTGAATCAACTTGCTCACGGGAATACCCGTCCACTGCGAAACGATTTCGGCTATGTCCTCCTCGCTTATTTCTTCGCGCAACAGGTTGTTTTCCTGACTTGCCGCCTCGACTTCCGCCTGCTTCAACTGCTCTTCCAAAGCGGGAATTTCGCCGTGTTGAAGCCGAGCCGCCGCGTTAAGGTCGTAGTNTCTTTGAGCCCGTTCAAGTTCAAGNCGTTTTTCTTCGAGCGTNTTGCGGATTTTCTGCGACTTTTCGACGCGCTGCTTTTCAACTTCCCAGCGGGCGGTCAAATCGCGTTTCTTTTCCTGAACTTCGGCGAGTTTCTTTTTTATTTCTTCAAGACGGCGTTTCGACGCTTCGTCCTTTTCTTTTTTAAGCCCTTCGATTTCTATCTGCAACTGCAATTCGCTGCGGTTTACTTCGTCTATCTCAACGGGCGAACTGTCTATTTCCGTACGGACTTTAGCCGCCGCTTCGTCAACCAAATCGATTGCCTTGTCGGGCAGAAACCTGTCGGCTATATATCTGTCGGAAAGCGTAGCCGCCGCTACCAAAGCGGAATCTCTTATGGCGATGCCGTGATGGCTTTCGTAGCGTTCTTTAAGTCCGCGAAGTATGGAAATGGTGTCTTCGACGTTCGGCTGCGACACGAAAACCTTTTGAAATCTGCGCTCAAGCGCGGCGTCTTTTTCCACGTATTTGCGATATTCGTCGTTGGTCGTCGCGCCGATACAATGCAATTCTCCGCGGGCAAGCATGGGCTTTAGCAGATTTCCCGCGTCCATAGAACCTTCCGTCGCGCCCGCGCCCACGACCGTATGCAGTTCGTCGATGAAAAGAATTATCCCGCCGTCGCTTTCTTTCACTTCTTTCAAAACCGCTTTTAAGCGTTCTTCAAACTCTCCGCGAAATTTTGCGCCGGCTATAAGCGCGCCCATATCCAAGGATAAAAGTTTTCTGTCTTTAAGCCCTTCGGGGACGTCGCCTTTTATTATACGTATAGCCAAGCCCTCTGCGATAGCGGTTTTTCCTACGCCCGGGTCGCCTACAAGCACGGGATTATTTTTCGTTTTACGGGATAATATTCTCATAACGCGGCGGATTTCGTCGTCGCGTCCTATCACGGGGTCGAGTTGTCCTTTCGCCGCTTTTAACGTCAAATCGACCGCGTATTTTTCCAAAACGCCGTCCGTCTGTTCGGGATTTTGCGACGATACGCGCTTATTGCCGCGAAGTTCTTTCAATTCCTTTTCAAAGTTCGCCAAAGTAATTCCGTTTCGCGAAAAGTAATCGCGGATATCCGCCGCGTTCTCCAAAACAGCGATAAAAATATGCTCCACGCTTACAAATTCGTCCTGACGTTTTTTCGCAATTTCTTCGGCTTTTGTCAAAACAATTATCACCTCCCTCGAAAGCGTTGTTGAATTTGCTCCGCTTCCGCTGACGACGGGAATTTTTTTTAGCGCGTCTTCGGCGAAACTCACCACCGAATTTGCGTTTAATCCCAATTTCTTACAAAGAACGGCTACGGTTCCGTCGTTATCGGAGAACATCGCCTTAATTATATGCCAACTTCCTATTTCCTGATGTCCGCCCGCAGCCGCAAAGCCGTAAGCGCTTTGAATCGCTTCCTGCGTTTTTTGCGTCCATTTTTCCTGATTCATAAATTCCTCCTTTATGAAATAATTTTTTATTTTACAAAGGCAATCCGCGTGCCAAATATTGTTTTGTCGCGCATTGAAACAGAAAAACGGCGGTTTATAAAAATTTACTGTTTCAAATTGAAACGGATATTTCTTTTTGCAATTATATATATTTCTTTGTCGCCGCCAAATAGTATTTTTGTGATAAATAAAAAGTAGAAAAGCAAATAATTTCAAAGGTTTTAATTTATGAAAAAAGAAGCAAAACCGAAAAAACGTCGTAATAATTGGACGCAGTGGTTTATTTGGACGTTGCAATTTACGCTCGACGAATACGAAGATAAAATACAGTTTTTACCCGAATACGAATTGTTTTCCAAACCGCCGCGAATTGACGTAGTAATAATAAAACTTTTGGAAGATATTGTAATTGAAAACACGGTTGGAAGATTTTTCAACAGACACAATATAATAGAATTCAAAGGTCCCAAAGACACGCTCAATATAGAAGCGTTTAACAAAGTAATCGGTTATTCTTTTTTCTACATTTCGCAAAATAATATTAGCGTAAAAGATACTGCGATTTCGTTTGTGTCGGTGAAATATCCGAAAAAATTGATAAGTTTTCTTAAAAAAGAGAAAATTTATGAAATAATTCCGTCAAAAGACAGTGGAATTTATTATATTTTACCTATTAGTAAAGACGATAGCCAAATACCGAAAATGCAGTTGGTAGTGTCTTCGGAGTTGTCGGCAAACGACGTATTGTGGCTTGAAATGTTGCGTGATGACTTATCGGCGCAAGGATTTAATAAGTGTTTGGAGTTGTATGAGAACACGGAAAAGTACAAAGAACAAGTAGAAGAGATATTACGGGGCTTGCTTGTAGTGAATAATGA
>WRFX01000202.1 GCA_009787445.1 Chitinivibrionia bacterium
ACCGCTTGCTTGAAAAAGGCTATCGACCGGAAAATATCGTTTTGGAAAAAACATATCCGTCAGGGCACGGGACTTCCGGCAGGTTGGATATTTGCGTAACCCGTGATAACGGCCCGGAATATTTATTGATTGAATGTAAAAATTACGGTAAAGATTTCGAAAAGGAATTTAATCGAACAAGAAAAGACGGCGGACAGATCTTTACTTATTTCAAATTTAAAAACGAAGCCGATGTTATAATGCTTTATGCCTCCGAGCGCAACGGGAAAGAAATCATATATCGCAATGAAATTGTAAAAATCGAAGATGATTACCGTAATATAGGCGGCGCGGAAAGTTTTTACGAAAAATGGAATAAACTTACCAAAAACAACGGCGTTTTTGAAGAATGGGTAAAACCATATAATTTTGAAAGTAAAGCACTTACGTCCCAAAGTTTAGAAGAAATAAAATTAGAAGATAGTAGTTTTATTTTTAATCGTTTTTTAGAAATTCTGCGTCATAATGTCGTTTCAGACAAACCTAATGCGTTCAACAAGATTTTTACGTTATTTTTGTGTAAAATATATGACGAAAAAATAAATGACGAGACTAATAACGAATTGGCTTTTCAATGGTTTAATACGCCATATCAATATAATGGACTTAATTACTCTCGCGATGACCATATTTCATTTCAAAAACGGTTAACCGACCTTTACAAAAGAGGGATGAAAGAATTTTTAGAGAAAGATGTTACCGATATTTCTGATGCCGACTTTGAACGAAAATATGGTAATATTAGCGAGGATATTCGTAGAAAAATCTTAGATGACTTAACAGAAATTCGATTGAAAAAAAACAATGAATTTGCGATAAAAGAGGTATTTGATGATGAGTCTTTTGGTGAAAATGCAAAAGTGGTAAAAGAAGTTGTTGAACTTTTACAAAGGTACAAAATTCGTTATGCTACCAAACAACAATACCTATCTGACTTTTTTGAGTTACTTTTAACTACCGGCTTAAAACAGGAATCAGGGCAATTTTTTACGCCTGTGCCTGTGGCTCAGTTTATTATCAAAAGTTTGCCAATGGATAAAATTGTTCAGGAAAAACTAAAAAAAGGTATAGAAGATGAATATTTACCGTACATAATTGACTATGCGGCAGGTAGTGGACACTTTGTAACCGAAAGTATGCACGAATTACAGCGTTTGTTAAAAAGCTACAACTGCAATAAATTTTTTGGAGGAGCCAAAAAGTTTGTCGACAAGGCCCAAAACCATCCTTACGATTGGGCGCTTAAGTATGTTTACAGTATTGAAAAAGATTACCGCCTTGTAAAAGTAGGTAAGGTTGGTTGTTACTTGCACGGCGATGGCTTGGCAAGGATTATTCATAGCGATGGTCTGGGTGATTTTACAAAAACAAACGCGTTTAAAGAAATTTTAACCAAAACAGACAAAGATTTTCCTATGGAAAACAAACAATTTGATATAGTTGTTTCCAATCCGCCGTATTCGGTTTCGGCATTCAAAAACAATGCCGCTAAATTTTACGGTAAAAAAGATTTTGAATTGTACGATAGTTTAACGGACAACAGTTCTGAAATAGAATGTCTTTTTGTAGAGCGAACCAAACAATTGCTCAAAGACGACGGCATCGCCGGCGTTATTTTACCGAGTTCTATTTTGAGTAACGAAGGTATTTATGCCAAAGCCCGTGAAATTATTTTACAATACTTTAATATCATCGCTATTACCGAATTGGGAAGTAATACTTTTATGGCTACTGGTACTAATACGGTTGTATTATTTTTGCGACGTAGAAATAATTACGATACCATTAATTTACAAAAATCAGTAGAGCGGTTCTTTGAAGACTGGCAGGATGTAACGCGCAATGGTATAGAAAAACCAATTGCCCAATATGTAAATCAAGTCTGGGAAAGCATTAATTTTAAAGATTATGTTTCTTTTCTAAAAAAAGAACCAAGTAACGCCGTTGTCGATCACGAAATTTATAAAGAATACCGGAAGAAAATAAAAGCAAAAACGGAAAATGCTTTTTGGAACACCGTTGTTGAAACGGAAAAGCAAAAACTTTTATATTTTATTTTGGCGTATCTGCAAAAAGTCGTACTGATAAAGACAGGTAAAAAGAACGCCGAAAAACGCTTCCTCGGCTATGAATTTTCCAACCGCCGCGGCAGCGAAGGTATACATCCAATACAGCGCGGGAAAAGCATTGAAGAATGTACAAAGTTGTTTGACGATGAACAATTCGAGAATCCGGAAAAAGCAAGTACCTATATTTATAAAGCGTTTAACAACGAATATCCAAAAGTTCACGAAACATTGAAAAATAATGTTTTTTGTGTTAGTTTGGTAGACACATTAGTTTTCAACAGAGCAACTTTTGACAAAAGCATTTCAATCGCGGTAAAAAAAAAAGTAACATACGATGATGTTTGGAAAACAAGGAAATTAATTTCTATTAAGGATGTTGCTGTAATTCAAAAAGGCACGGCAATAACAAAAGAAAAAACTGTTAACGGCAGTATTCCCGTTATAGCAGGAGGAAAAGAACCTGCTTATTTCCATAATATCGCGAATAGGAACGGAAATATAATTACTATTAGCGCATCAGGAGCATATTCTGGATTTGTAAATTATTTTGAAATTCCGATATTTGCTTCTGATTGTAATACAATACAATCTAACGATGAAAACAATATTTCTACAAAATTGATTTATTTGTTCTTAAAATCAATTCAGGAAGAAATTTATCGCCTACAAAAAGGACAAGCCCAACCTCATGTATATGCAGAAGATTTAGCAAAAATTAAACTTCCATTTCCACCAAAAGAAATTCAACAGAAAATTGTTTTTGAAATTGAAGTGTTGGAAAAGAAAGAAGTAAAGGCGAAAGAAAAAATAGCAGTTGGAAAAGAAAAAATAGAGCAACTTTTTACAGAGGCTGTTAATAAAGCAACCGACATTTTTAGATTGTCAAATAGCGATGTTTTTGATATTTCTATCGGAAAACGAGTAATTGAGGCAAATTTGAACGGCAAAGGTACTATTCCTGTTTATAGCGCTAATGTGTTTGAACCTTTTGGATATATTGATAAATATCTTATTACTGATTTTAGTGTTTCGTCTATTTTGTGGGGAATTGATGGCGATTGGCAAGTTAATTATATGCCTGCTGATAAGCCATTTTATCCAACGGACCATTGTGGAGTTTTAAGAATAAAATCGGATAAAATATTGCCAAAATATTTGGCTTGGGTCTTAAAAAAGGAAGGGATTGAGCAACAATTTTCAAGGGCTCTTAGAGCCTCTATTGATAGAATAAAAGGATTAAGTGTCAAAGTTCCTCCGCTTTCCGAACAGCGGGAACTAGTAGCCAATATCGAAAAAATAGAAGCGCAAATTGCCGAAGCGCAAAAGATAATCGACGAAACGGCTGTATTGAAAAACGAGGTACTAAAAAAGTATCTCTGAATTTTCGCTCAAAGCCGCGTTTTGAGTGTTCGGTCGGTTGCTTTATTTATGAGGCAATTCAGGTTTCAAAAAAAAAATTAAAAAAAAACAAAAAAAATTTGCTTTTTGGATTCCCATAATATTATATT
>WRFX01000203.1 GCA_009787445.1 Chitinivibrionia bacterium
CTTAATTTTTTGTTTTTGACCAAATTTTTGGTCGCGTGTTTTTTGGCGTTTTGCGCTTTTGGGTTTGTCGCTTGCAGCGACGATGACGATGGTCCGTCGGTGGATTCCAAAGTTGTAGGAACTTGGATTGACGAAGATGGCTACGAAATGACACTAAACAGCAACGGAACTTATAGTTACGCGGACAAAGGCGGCGTGGTGTTTCAAAGCGGAACTTTCAGCGCAAGCGGCGGTAAATTAACTATTACATCGGGCGGTAGATTGGAAACAATGTCATATCGCGTAGAAGGCAACAACCTTATTCTGTCAGCTACCTATGACGGACAAACTTATGAATCGGTACATCGCAGAAAATAATAATTTCGGCGGTTTTTAGTTGCAAAGCGTTCTCTTTCGGGAGAACGCTTTTTTTTGTTTTGCGGCAAATAATATTTTTAGAGAGAAAAGGAACCAAAAATGAGCCAAAAACAGGAAATTGTAATATATCAAAGTGAAAACGGCGACGTATCTTTGTCGGCAGATTTTCATAACGATACGATTTGGGCGACACAGGCGCAAATAGAAAAAATATTTGACGTTGACCAATCTGGCGTCTCGCGGCATATTCGTAATATTTTCAAAAACGGAGAAATTGATGAAAAAAGCAATATGCAAAAATTGCATATTGCTTTTTCGGACAAACCTGTTGCTTTTTATAGTTTAGACGTAATATTATCCGTTGGTTATCGTGCAAATTCCAATAGAGCGATAGAATTTCGCAAATGGGCAAACAAAGTTCTCAAAGATTATTTACTGAAAGGAGTTGCCGTAAACGACAAACGGCTTGAACAGTTAAACAAGGCATTGCAAATTATTTCAAGAAGCGATATTCCCGAAATATCAGGCGTCGCGAAAATATTGCAGGATTTTTCCGACGGATTGGATTTATTGGATAAATACGACCGTCAAAATTTGCAAAAACCCAAAGTGAAAAGTAACGGATATTGGCAATTAAATTATGACGAAGCGCGAAAATTTATAGACGATATGAAATTCGGAAAAGAAAGTTCGCTCTTCGGACGCGAAAAAGACCAATCGTTCAAATCGTCGCTCGGAGTAATTTATCAAACATTCGACGGACAGGAATTATATCCGAGTATTCAAGAAAAAGCCGCAAACTTGTTGTATTTGATAGTAAAAAATCATTCGTTTTCCGATGGCAACAAACGAATTGCGGCGGCGTTATTTGTTTATTTTTTGGAAAGAAACAACGCGCTTAAAGACAATAACGGAAAATTGTTAATTGACAACAACACTCTTGCCGCAATGACTTTAATGCTTGCGCTTTCCAAGCCGCAGGAAAAAGAAATTATGTGCAATTTGGTGATGAATTTTTTGAAAGATTAAATAAAAGATTTTTGCCTAAACATTAACGTAAAAACAAAATTATGAAAGGAAAATTTGAATAACAACAAAACAAAAGCGGCGGCGTTTTATTCGTTCGGATGCAGAACAAACAAGGAAGAAATAGACGCAATCGCCTCGCAGTTTCGGGCAAACGGATATAATATAATATACGATGAAAGCAATTTTAATTTAGCCGATTTTATTGTCGTAAATACCTGTTCGGTTACGCAAACGTCCGAAAACAAAAACGTCCGATTCATAAATTCTTTGAAGAAAAAATACCCGCAGGCAAAAATTATTGCGACCGGATGTCTTGCGCAACAAAATTCGCCGAAACTAAAAACGGTCGATTTTCTTGTAGGAAACACGAAAAAAAACGAAATATTTGATATAATAAAACGCGAAAAAAACGGCGTATTTATAGAAAATATTAACGAAAAAAATATTCTGCAACTGCCTGATTTTATTGAAAATCCGCAAACGTCCGACAGAACTCGATTTTCAATAAAGATAGAAGAAGGATGCAACTCGTTTTGCAGTTATTGCATTGTTCCGTATTTGCGGGGAACGCCGAAAAGCGCGAATTTCGACGAAATAATTTCGCTTGCAAAAAACGCTATCTATCTGGGATATAATGAAATAGTTCTAACGGGAACGCATATCGGACAATACGCAAATTCGCAAAAAACATTTTTGGACATCGCCGAAAGTTTAATTTCTGCGGATAAAAATATAAGAATTCGTTTATCTTCAATGAATCCAGTGGATTGCGACGAAAAATTATTTGAATTTATGATAAAAAATCCGCAAATTTGTAGACACTTGCACATTGCCGTTCAATCGCTTTCGGCGGACGTTTTAACCGCGATGAACAGAAAAAGCGACGCAATAAAGAATTTATTTGAAAATCTGAAAAAATATCGTAACTCTCTGCCAAATTTGAATTTAGGCGGAGATTTTTTAGTAGGATTTCCAAACGAAAGCAAAAATTGTTTTCTTGAAACGTGCGAAAATATTATAAAATTTAATTTTAATTACGGACATATTTTTTCGTATTCGCCTCGTCCGAACACTCCCGCCGCAGAAATGAAAAACCAAATCGACGAAAAAACTAAAAAACAAAGAAGCGAAATTTTGCGAAAAATTATTTCGGAACAAAAAGAAAAATTTGCGAATTTGCAAATCGGTAAACGCGAAAAAATTATTATAGAAAAAGACGGAGAACTAAACGGAATCACGGGAAATTATTTGCGCGTAAAAGGCGAAAAAAATCCAAAATTCAAAAAAAACAAAATTGTCGAAGTAGTTTTGAAAAAGTATAATTTGAAAGATAATTCATTTGAAGCGGACGGCAAAAATTATTTTTAAGTAAAAAATATTTGAATTTGGGGCAAAAATGTTTGAATTTTTTAGAGGAAAATTGTTTTTTTCGGACGTCAATACCGCCGTCGTCGACGTAAACGGGGTCGGCTATAAACTTGGAATTTCGTTTAATACTTCGCTTGCGCTTCCAAAAATAAACGAGGATATTTTTCTTTTCGCGTATTATCACGTAACCGAAAATTCGCAGGGACTTTACGGTTTTATTTCCAAAGAAGAACGGGAAGTTTTTCTTAAACTTATTGATATTAGCGGAATAGGACCGAAAGTCGCGCTTGGAATTTTGTCGGGAATCAGCGTCGAACAAATCGTAAACGCCGTGGAAAACGAAGATATTTCTATGTTTAAGTCGGTAAGCGGCGTCGGCAAAAAAACGGCGGAACGACTAATTTTGGAACTTCGCGGAAAACTTACGGGAATTTCGCCGCAAACCGTAATCCGTCCGAAATCTCAAAAGAGCAAACCGCTTGAAAAATCCTCTCGCGACGACGCTTTTGCGGGACTTATCGCTTTGGGATATACGGAAAATCAGGTGCGCGTCGTTTTGGCGAAATTAGACGAGAATTTTGACGAAAACGCTCCCGCGCACGAATGGATAACTGCGGCTTTGAGGGAGATTTAAGAAAATATGCACGAAATCACGCGAATAATCGCTCCGTCCGCAAATAGCGACGACGGCGAACTTGACAGAACGCTTCGCCCGCAGACGTTCGCCGATTTTATAGGGCAGGAGCAATTAAAGCAAAATCTGTCTATTTTTGTCGCGGCGG
>WRFX01000204.1 GCA_009787445.1 Chitinivibrionia bacterium
AATATAATATTATGGGAATCCAAAAAGCAAATTTTTTTTGTTTTTTTTTAATTTTTTTTTTGAAACCTGAATTGCCTCATAAATAAAGCAACCGACCGAACGCTCAAAACGCGGCTTTGAGCGAAAAATCAGAGATACTTTTTTAGTACCTCGTTTTTCAATACAGCCGTTTCGTCGATTATCTTTTGCGCTTCGGCAATTTGCGCTTCTATTTTTTCGATCTTGGCGACGACTTTTTGTTGTTCGCTGAGCGGAGGGAGAGGAATCTCCAAATTTTCATAAAAAGCAATAGGAACACGGCGATGTCCGCTTGCTCCTGTCATATTTTTTTCTGCTTCTATTCTGATTTGTTTTCTATTAAGCAATGTAAATAAATATGTTGTGTTTATGTTATCGTTATTCGCTCTGATTACATGAAATTCTGAACTCCCCAATGCCAAACCATTTGTAAGATTGGCTGCCAATGCACATTTTCCGTTTTCCATACAAGGTGTGATTTTTGCAACAATAATATCGCCGTCACAAAAATAGGTATAACTTCCTTTCTTTATTTCGGAATACCGCCTGTCAACCTTATTTACAATATATCCGTCATTACTGACAGAAGACATATCTACGAATGAAATTAATGTATTTACATCCAAACCTGCTATTTCTGTTTTTGACGGATTCGTTTTTGCAATCTGAATTAATTTTTCTTTGCCATACTTAGAATACATTTGCAAGCAAATATTTTCTATTTGTTCTTTTCCTTTTTCTACTTTTCCTTTCGCGACTTCTTCCTTTTTTCCCAAAATTTCAATTTCAGAAACAATTTTCTCCTGTATTTCTCTTGGAGGAAGAGGCATTTTTATATTATTAATTGCCAACGATAAATTATTTATATTTGAACCACTGCCAACGTCTCGAACCGATTGGCGCAATATTGTGTTTAATAGCAAATAAATATACTTAGAATTATATTCTTTAAATACTCGTAAAATACCCATAAAACCACCGGCGTAATAATTAGTATTTACGTCAATGAAAGCCACTTTTCCTAAATGTTGCTTACTGCCACTTGAAAAACAAACAAAAATATCATTTGCTTTTAACTTTTTTTCATCAGGGATATTAAATTCATTATTGAGGTATACCTGTTTTTTTATTTCTAAAAAACCATCTAATGTTATATTATCTGCCGTCAGTATAATTTTATTTGTCTTATCCGTTGTTTGGTCATCTTTTGAATACGTAACGCCTCTAATTATTTGGGCTATTTGACCCAATTTTACCAAATCCCATTTACTTTCCACTTTTACTTTTTTTTTTACCGCAAGCGAAACGCTTTTATCAAACTTTTCACGGTCAAAAGTCAGCATATCAATAAAATCAACGCAAAAAACATTGTTTTTCAATGATTCGTGAATTTTGGGAAATTCTTTATTAAATGCGTTAATGATATAAAAATTCGTTTTTGTTTCATTTTCGCAATCATCGTATAATTTTGTACATTCGTCAATGGTTTTTCCGCTTTGTATTGGGTGATAGCCCTCGCTTCCGCGGCGTTTCACGATTTTATAGCCCAAGAATCTTTTTTCGTCTTCCTTTTCGCCTGTTTTTACTATTACAGTTTTTTGATGATAGTTGAGAACAAAGTAATAAAATTTTTCTGGGTTTATTTCCGTTTCGCCGGTATATTCCATGTATTTTTTCACGGGTTTCTCAATCCCGTTTATTGTCAGGTCTTCGCGCGTTTTGGGATAATTTTTCGCGATATTGTACGCGGCTTCTTCTATTCGTTTTACTTCCGCCTCGTCACGTTTACGTAAAAACAGGACGACCGTATTGGTGTTTGTCGCCATAAATGTATTACCGCCTAATTGGGTAATAGCGACAATATCAAAATTTTGTAAAATAATTTCGCGGGCTTTGGCGTAAATGCCTTCGTTGCTGAGGATAGAACTCGGCAATACTATACCGGCCACGCCATTTGTTTCCAATAATTGTGCCGTGCGTTCAACAAACAATGCTTCTATTTCGCTGCTTTTGTCGGTAAGGTTTTTGAATAATTTAAATTCATTTTGCGCACCGATATATTCCAAGTCGTCCTTCACTCCATCCACGGCATAAGGCGGGTTGGAAACGAGTACGGAAAATTGCGGTTTTTTAGCGTTTTTTGTCAGCAAACCGACATACGATTTTGACTTTTCAAAGCTGTCCAAACCGTCGCCGAGAATAACTTGCGCTAATCCATCGCCATAGAAGTAGCAGCCCACCTTTGCTACTTTTACAAGGCGGTAATCCTTTTCTATGCCATAAACATATCTCGCCGCCCAGTTGTATTGGTTCGCTTTCCAACCGCTGACTTCCTGCCGCGCCGCCGGATAAAAATCGGATGTGTCAAGTTTTTCAATAATATCCTGATATTCCTCTAAAATTTCGGTAATAAAATGCCCGCTTCCGGCGGCATAATCTATCGCAGCCGGTAACGACGGCGCGGGCTGATTGATTTTTTCTTCCAACAGTTTGGATAGCGGTAATGATTTTATAACGAACTTCGCAATGGTTGGCGGCGTGAAAAACTGCCCCGCTTCCTGCTTTAAGCCGGTTGTGAGCAGCTGCTCGAAAAACTCGCTTAAATGCCGCTGTTTCCGCGGGTAGCGAATTTGGTATTGTTGCAGCAACTCTACGATTTCTTTTAAGACCCTGTGATTTTGCTCAAAAGTGTCATTGTCGAATACTTCTTTAATATCGTATATTTTATTGATTTTCAGGATATTTTTCTTTTTTTCCAAAAGTTCGTCTTTGGTTTTCCATCCTTCAAAATCCTTATCGTATATGCCGGCAAGTTCCTTTTCTAAAAATGCTTTAAGCCCTTCCGTGTGCAGGTTGAAAAGCCGGACTTGAAAATCAACCGGATGGTCGCCGTCTCTCCAATGAAACTCCAACTCATCATTCGACTTCTTTCGTTCGTCATACAGTTTCGCGAGAAACAGATTAAAAATTTTATTAAAAGCGTTAGGTTTGTCCGATACTGAGTGTTTGCGCAAAATCGTGGCAAATTTATTAAACAAGGCCAGCCCTTCTATATCGTTTAATTCCCGCAAATTATTTTTTGTGAACTTTTGCCGTTCAAAATTATAAGGCGGGTTTTCCCAAAACAATTTTTCATAAAACGTGCCGTTCCAAAGTTTATGAACTTCTTTAACGCTTCCGGCGCTGCGAAATTCCTCTTCTATCTTTATAATTCTGAACTCTGAAATTATTTTTTTTCCGCTTAACTTTGAAGCATAAAGCATCAACAATTCCGCTTTCGTATCCTGTTGAAAATATGTAAAAAGCTGCCCTCCCGTATTTTGAACTTTTTTTTGTTCTTCTTCAAATTTGTCTCCATACGTTTTGCACTCAATCATCAAGTACGCGCTGTTTTCTTTATTAACTAAAATATCCAACCTGCCGGAAGTCCCGTGCCCTGACGGATATGTTTTTTCCAAAACGATATTTTCCGGTCGATAGCCTTTTTCAAGCAAGCGGTTCACACAT
>WRFX01000205.1 GCA_009787445.1 Chitinivibrionia bacterium
GAATGCGGAAGTTTAATATCGTTTTGAACGGTGATTAAATTTCCCTGCGCCGAGAAATTTTGAATTAAAAATACTAAAAGAATCGTCATTACGTCGATGAGCGAAGTCAACTGCGGCGAAGTCGTATTTTCGGACAGACGGCTTTGAAATCTTCCAAGCGGCGTTATTCTTTTCATAATTCGCCAACCTTGTCGAAAGACGGCGGAGCGGAAGACAGCCCCGTCTGCGAAAATCCGCTTTCCCTGCAAACGTCCATAATCTTAACCACCAAGTCGAAAAGCACGTCGTCTCTTGCCGAAACGATTGCTTTTTCTTTGTCGTCGCTTATCTCACGGGCGGCGGCAAGCGCGTTTTTGATACGTTCGCGGTCAAAATTTTCAGCGGGCAGAGAATCAAGCGTTTGGCTTCCGACCGTTACGAGAATATAAGCCGTATCTATCACGACGGTGGATTTCAGTTCGATTTTTCCGAGCATATCGGAGTTTGCTGCGTTTGGAGGAAGATAAAACTGATGAATCGCGATATTGCTGAAAACCGCCATCGAGACCAAAAAAGGTATAAGAATTATAAACATATTCATAACCGGCTTGGTATCNACGTCGATATTTTCTTCAATATCCGAATTTTGCCCCCAAATATGCCTCGCTTTTTTCATTTGGCGTTTTCCAAAAAGTTAAGAAAACGAGCCATCGCGTCGTCTATGTTGTTTATAAGTTTTTGCTTTTTGTTCGACAAAAAAGTATAGAAAAACATACACGGAACCGCCGCGACAAGTCCCATAGCGGTCGTGTTCATAGCCACCGAAATTCCCCTCGAAAGAGCCGCCGCCTTTTCCGCCGCTTCGAGAGAAGCAAGCGAGGCGAACGACATTTGAAGTCCCTGAATCGTTCCCAAAAGTCCAAGAAGCGTAGCCGCGTTAGCCGCAAAAGACAAATAGTTGAGTTTGGCGTAAACGCGGGGAATTTGCAAAATCGCGTCTTCTTCCACGCTGCCGCGGATTTCGGCAATAGACGCGCCTTTTTTAAACTTCGCCGCCGCGCCGCTCAATAAAATAGAAAGCGGGTCTTTTTTTTCGTTTAATTTATTAAGCGCCGTATCGTCGTTTTTTTCAAGCGCGGTCGCCGCCAATAGAGCGGTTTTGGCGTTTGCGTTTTTACAGATTACATACATAAAAATTAATCTTTCGATAACGATAGCCATAGCGAATGCGAATACGAAAGAAATTATCCACATAAAATCGCCGCCTTCTTTGAAAAACACCGCGAAATCGCTTATATATTTTCCCACAAAATCCCCTTTTGTTAAAATTTTTTATGCGTAAAATACTTTTTGCCGCAAAATAAAAAAAGGAGCGTATAAATTTACGCTCCCGAAATGATCAAAATCTCGTTTTTATATCGAATACAAACTAATCGTTTGATTGATATTCGGTCGGGCATTTTTTCCAATGCGCATAAAGCGTTACGTTTTTGGTAATAATATAACACTCGCCGATGCCATAAAGCGTTTCGCTTTCTTTCTCGTACCAGCCGTCAAAAAAACAACCTTCTTTGTCCGCAATAGGCAAATCGCATTCTGTTGAGCCAAACGTACCCATAAACGAATCATACGGAACAGAACCGCCTTGCGCGTCAAGAATAATTGTGTACTCGTCCGTTATAATTGCCTTATCCTTTTCAACAACGTGCTTTATATATTGCTCGGTAAAGTCAAAATTTCCGATTTTTACGCTTCCGCTAACGCGCAAATATTCCTCATCTTCGTAATTTTCTCTTACGTATTTATACTTAAAATTGTCAAAAACAAGTTCGCCTTTGAAATCGCCGTTAAATTTCAACTTTCCGTTAAGTATTGTTTCGTATGTATGGCGGATATAACCGTATGAATTATAGTTTTTATACTCAAACTTTGCACTACCGAAGCCAGCGCCAAAATATAAAACACCTACGTTTGAATAATCGTAATATTCTACTTTTTCCGTTTTCGACAAGTATTCTTTGTTACTATTTATCTGTCGCGTTTCTTCTTCGTTATATTTACGATAACCGCTTTTTACTCCGTGTTTAACTTCTTCTTTCGTTGTTTTTTCTTCGTTTTCCGACCGAAAAAAACCGTAATTATATTCAATTTCTTGTATAAACGCACTAAAAAATTCGGCTACATTGTCGTCGTTTACTTGCGCTCCGCCTCGTTCGGTCAAATTTCCGCCCGTAGCATTTGGAACGTCTGGCATTTTAATTGTTATGTTGTCGGCTCCGTAGTCATAATTGCCATTGCCGGCATCCGGAATAGAAAAATAAAAACTGCTAAATAATTCAAGCGCCTCGGGCATCAAAACTATTGTGTCTTTTTCATCACTTTGAACATAAAACCTTCCGTTTATAATATCAATATACGCTTCAATACTACTGGTCGTTTCAATCCAAAAAGCAGTTTGTCTAAACAATAAATTGTCGAAAACCATTTTTCCGTTGTATTTACCTGCAAAATTTATAACTCCGTTTATTTTTATGGAATAGTCCTCGTCGACGGATGCAAATTTCGTTAAATGACCTAACGCGCCGCTAAAAAACAACTCGTCGCTGTTAGAATAGTCAAAATATTTTGTTGTACCGCTTTCATAATAATTCGTGGTTTTTTGCGAAAGCGTTGTTTTATATTCTGTTACAAATTCAACGCGACCACCAAATTTGTCGCGTATAGTATAATTTGAATTACCCGTATTTTTTTGGTATTCGTTAGGACGTTTATCCGCTCTTTTTGCGCTGGAATAGTTATTCCCATAATTTAGATTTATAGATGAACTAAACGTCTCAATAAAATTTGGCAAATTTGCTTGACTTACCGCGAAATTATCGCCGTCGATGCCTTTTGTCGGTTTTCTATCTTTATCCGCTTGCGATACTGACGGCGGCTCGGTCGGAATAGTACTTTCAACCTTGCTTTCTTCTTGATTTTCGCCACATCCCGCGACAAACAAAATAAAAAACAGAAACATTGCCGCAAACAATGTCTTAACGCAATTTTTCATAAAAACCTCTTTTGTTTAATTTTTTTGTTTTGAAATACCATATATAGAAAAAACGCGACAAAAAACCGCGTTCTGTTCTCAAAAGGAAAGAAAAAAGAAAATATTTTAAGTTTATTTTTCCAAAATTTAAAACCGCTAAATTCGAGGGGGGGGGGAGAAAGTACGCATCAAAACGACGAAATTATTTTGTATTTTTTTAATTTTGTTGTTCATATCGTTTTACCTTTCATTCTTTTTTGTTTGTTTTTTAAGTGGTTTGGTTAGTTTTCGGAAGCAATATAATATTTGGTTCGGGGGAAATGCGGGAAAAAGTTAAAAAAAGCAAAAAACAAAAAAGTATTATGTCGATAAATATTATATCTGTTTTTCATTCTTCGCCAAAACGCAGAGCAGCAAAAACACCAAAGCGACCGCCAAAATAAGATGAATATCGCTTAATCCGTCGAGTAAATTTTTTATAAGTATTACAACTTGCGCCGATAAAAAACCCAA
>WRFX01000206.1 GCA_009787445.1 Chitinivibrionia bacterium
TAAACTCATAGAGCGACATAATGTCGTCCCGCCCCCCGACGCCGGTATCCGCCAAATCCGAACGTTTCATAGACTGCTCCTATGGTAAAATTGCCGCCACAATTAACATCAATATCTTTAATGAATATATATTATGCCACGAACCGTACTAACTCAAAACTACACCCCCCCAAATTGGCTACGCCGAGATAAGCAAGTTCGCTCAAAAACGCGGGTTATCCTGCCCTACCCATTCACGATTTCTAAATATTCCGCAGGATTTACGATTCTGATTCCCTGATACTCTTTTAGTTCCCGCAAATGGATGTCGCCCGAAATGACGTAATCGGCGCGGGCGGCCACCGCGCACTCCAAATATCTGTCGTCAGTCTTGTCCCTGCACCTACTGTCAGTAACGCGCTCGGCAACAATAATCTTGGTACTCATTTGTTTAATATCCCGTATATGATATTCTACTTTTTCATCCGTCAACTTAAACTTCCGCTTTCTAAATACACTATTGACTTCCGCAATAATTTCGTTTGAGATGAATAATATGTCCTCTCCATTGGAAACCCTTCTGATAATTTCCTTTGGATTCCCGCGCCAAAAAAAAGCGGAAACGAATATATTTGCGTCAAGTACGATTTTCATTTGTTTCCGGCTCGTTCCTTTTCAAGGCGCATATCTTCTCTGACTTCCATTATCGCCTCGTTGACGTCATCTTCCGTTATCCCGTATTTCAAAGCGATTGCCTCTCCTTCTGCCCAAAAGCGTTCCAGAGACCTATTGCGCTCCGCAACCTCCCTTACGTACTCCCTGTCGTCGCGGCATTTTCTCATTATATCATCGAACTCTTTTTTTGTTATAGTTCTTTTTAACAGCATATCGCGGGAATCCTCATAAATCTCCCGCACGTCCCGCTGATATTCCGCGTCCGTACCGACATCCGCGTAATCGGTTGTTATGCCAAGTTCACGCAACAAGTCATCTTTGACCGCAATACCTGCCGTCAATACTGCCATAATCGCCCCCTGAAAAAGGTTATTTTATACTAATATACATCGTGGGGCTGAAAAATTCAAAATAAAATAATTGAGACGTCCACGACCGCTCGCGTTGTTACGAAAATCACGGTAATGTAACGCTTGTTGTTAGTTGCAACTAACTCAGTTAGTCATAACTAACTCATAAACTCTGCCTACACATAAAAAATTGCCGTCAATCGAATATAGTAAATGCCGCTCCCGTATAGCAAAAATTTATTCTGAAATCTATTTTGGAGAATAAACTATCTTCCACGTTTTGTTATCTCGTTTTAATACAAACGGTTCGTCGCGTTGTGGTTTTCTACCTATGATACTGTCTATTTCTGGGATAGAGCGTTCCAAAACAAATAAAACGTCGATATTTTCGTCAATTTTTCCCAAATCATTAGATAAAATATGGGTAATTTTAGGTACAGAATTTTTATAATCATACGCAAAAAGAGGATATTCCCAAGAATCGCCCCCTATAATAATTCCTAAATTTTTTATTTTCAAATTATCTATTTCAGAAACGGCGTTCTTGTAATTTTCATCTTTAATAATAAGTTTATACCTGCTCGTATATAAAGTTTTAAAAATATGCCTTGATTTATTTTGGGCTAACGGAAAAACAGAAACGAAAACCATAATAACTAAAATGATATTTGCTAATTTTTTTCGCCTCGTTTGAAAACACCAAAATCCGAACATCGGAGCGGATAGCGCAAAGAGCGGTAATTGCAATCGAGTTACCCAAGGCTGCCAAGGAATACAATATGCAAACATAAACCAAACGCTTACGACCATTACGGTGTAAAATCGGTAACATTTATATTTTTTATTAGCTATCAATACGATTCCTAATATAAAAATTATTAACATTTGTACGGGGTTTTTCGCAGTATCCTCGTGAAATTTTATAAAATCTTTAATACTGTTAGACACTGGGTTTCCATAATGAAATACTTTTTTATAATCTATTCCAAGAATTTCATAATATTTATTCGATATATGTGAAAATAAATCTTTAGGCATTGGAACGCCGCAATTTATATAAATGTGCGCTGGAAACGATGCCAAAAAACTATTTAACTTAAAATCGCTAACAGTTCCATAAAGTTTTCCAAGCGGCTCGCCGTATGCAATATAATTTCTTGAATAGTGGCAAAAATTTATTGAAAACGCAATAAACGCCGCCAATACCGCTCCGATTATTCTTTGCTTAAAATGTTTCAAAGAAATGAGCGCAAAAACCACAACGAAAGTTAATGCTAACGGATACGCGGTTCCTTTCGTCAAAGTCGCCAAACCCAATGCTATTCCAAATTCAAAAGCAGTGAATATGTTGTATTCTTTTTTCCACGTTAAAAATCTTTCGGCAATTATCAAAATAAAAAGCGCTTCTACCAAATCCGTTTGAGTAGTCAACGCTTGAAGTATAGCCATAGGAGTTGTCGCAAAAAACAAAACTCCATAAATACTATATTTCTTATCAATTCCAAACATATTCAATATTCTGTAAATTACCGCGAGGGAAAAAATAAACGCGAACCATTGTACTAAATTCATCAATGAATCGCCTCCGCTTAAAATTCGCCCGTGCATAATCACAAATTCAGCAAACGGAGCGGCCATCGTCTGTCTTAAATTTGAAGTTTCGTAATGCGATACATTCTCATTTTGTATCCAATGCTCAATTCTTGGAATATGATAGGTCATAGAATCATAATTGTTCGGCGGATAAATAGCGGCTATGAAAAAAGTTATCGCTAAAATCAATAATAAAACACTTGTTTCAAAATTAAAAGTTATTGTTTTTGGAAAACCAAATTCCATTCGTTTATTTTTCGATAAATAAACATATAATTGAAAGCATAAAAACAATAGCCAAACAGTTAAAATTACTCCAAACTTTAATATTTTGAAAAAACCTAAAATTTCGGCAGTGAAAACTATAAATACTGAATAAAGCAATAATGTTTTTACAAACGTTTCATAGATTTTTTTCGTTTTAGCGTATAAATTAAGGAAAGACAGCGCAAAAGCTGATAACAATATAACGGAGGCAAATATTGTTTGAAAAATTATTACAGGATTTTCCCGCTGTCCGATAACAAAAGGAAGAAGAACAAATACAAGACTTGAAATTTGAAATATTTTGCTCTTCAGTAATTTGTCAATTTCTATTTCTTTATTTTTTACGGCTTCGTTCATTTTTTCCTCCTTTCAGGAAAGACTAACCATCTTCTTAACGCGAAATTCCCCGCAAAACCAAAAAGCGAGGCGATATATTTAGACAAAAACGTTCCGCAAGACAACGCTATAAATCCCTGCGTTAATCCGTAATCCAACGCGCCCATTACCGTAACGGAAAGGATATAAAGCGAAATCTCACCGAAATTATTCCATCGTGAATTATGCCGAAATAAAATCAAAATACACAAAACGTAATTG
>WRFX01000207.1 GCA_009787445.1 Chitinivibrionia bacterium
GGGGGGGGGGTACCGTCTCCTCGTACCTTATTATTCATAAGAATAAAATATAATGCGGTACACATCAAAGATGTACTAAAATCTTTAATTTTGCGAAAATTGTTTTTCATACCGCATTTTCCTTTCATTCTTTTTGGGCCCGTTAATTTAATTTGTTTTTGTTCGGTTTTCAGTTATAATATAATATATATTTCAGAAAAATGCTGAAAAAAGTTGTAAAAAATTTGTGAATAGTTAAAATTTTGTCGTAAATGCGGATAATTTTTTATTTTTATTCGTACAATTTAGTATATTTCAAACGAAAAATGTAAATTAAAACCGAAAAGGAGCGGCAAGATGACAAATCCTCCTGAAATAAGCGTTATTCTTCCCGCGTATAATGTAGAAAAATATCTGCGACAGTGCCTTGACAGTATTATAAATCAAACTTACGAAAATATAGAAATTATTTGCGTAAACGACGCTTCTACGGATAATACTTTATCTATTTTTAACGAATATGCGCAAAAGGACAAAAGAATTATAGTTATCGATAAAAAAATAAACGAAGGCGTAGAACAGGCGCGAAAAACCGCGCTTGAACGCTCAAAAGGCAAATACGTTATTATGATTGACAGCGACGATTCTATCGAATTAAATATGCTTGAAATAATGTATAACGAAGCGATTGCGCAAAATTGCGATATGGTAAGTTGTGGATATTTTGAAGAAAAAAACGGGAAAACAATCGCCGTTAAAGCAGCGCCATTTTCGGAAAATAAAATAGAACGAATACGCTTTATATGTTTTGGATATCAAGACGGCGTTAATATGACGCAACTTGGATATAGTCAAATGTCGGCTATTGTCGTTTGGAATAAATTGATTAAACGCGAAATTTGCGAGAATCTTGTTTTTTCTAAATACGGCTTTGGCGGCGACCAGTTGGTTTCTTGTCAAACGGCGTATTATTCCGAAAAAATATGCAGCGTTCCGCAATATTTGTATCACTATCAAATTAGAGAAAATTCCATAACCACAAATTTTGGACGCGGCATAGAAAAAGATACGCGAATTAGATTAGAATGGAAAACAAATTTTTTGCATATTATTAAATTTTGCGAAGAAAATTTGGGCGAAGATTTTCGCGAAATTGAAAACGAGTTAAAAGGAAGAATAGCGACAATTGGAGATATTATTTCGAGTACAAAAAGCGTTGTTGTTCAGGAATTTGAAATTTTGCTTGACTTTTTAGTAAACCAGCCAAAAGAAGTGATAAAAGAAGGAGCAAATTATATTTTTGAACGAATTAAATTAAATCTTGAAAAAATAAAAAATACGGACGAAGAATATCTTTCGGCGGGGTTTATGGATATTCAAATGTATGCGCAAAAGATAATAAGTGCGCAAAATTGCTTTCCGCTTCCACAAAAAATATTGCGTCTAATAAGCGTTATTCTTCCCGTATATAACGTTGAAGAATATTTGCGACAATGTCTTGACAGTATCGTAAATCAAACTTACAAAAATATAGAAATAATTTGCGTAAACGACGCATCAACGGATAACAGTTTATCTATTTTAAACGAATACGCGCAAATTGACAAAAGAATTATAGTTATCGATAAAAAAGTAAACGAAGGCGTAGAACAGGCGCGAAAAACCGCGCTTGAACATTCAAAAGGAAAATACATTATTATGGTCGATAGCGACGACTGGCTTGAGTTAAATATGCTTGAAATAATGTATAAAAATGCGTTTGCTCAAAATTGCGATATGGTAAGTTGTGGATATTTTCAGGAATATTGCGGAACAACAAAAAGCATTAAAGCGCCAAACTTTCCGCAAAATAAAATAGGACGAATAATGGCTATATGCTTTGGCGAATTAGACGATATTGAAACGGGAACGCGAATTAAAGAATTTAAACCGCCATATATTGCCGTTTGGAATAAATTGATTAAACGCGAAATTTACGAAAAAGTTGTTTTTTCTAAATACGGTTATAGCGGCGACGATTTTGTTTCCTGTCAAACGTCGTATTATTCTGAAAAAATATGCAGTGTTTCGCAAAATCTTTATCATTATAGAATTAGAGAAAATTCCATCACTACAAGTTTGGGCCACGGCGTAGAAAAAAATATGCGAATATATAATGAAAGTAAAAGCAATTACGCGCATATTATTAAATTTTGTCAAGAGAAATTCAAAGAAGATTTTCGCTTTCTTGAATATAATTTTAAGGTAAAACAAGTGGGTATTGAAACGATTAATCCAAATAAAAGCGTCGTTATTCAGGAAATTGAATTATTGTCTGAATTTTTAAGAGAATCGCCAAAAGAAGCGATAAAAGAAGCGCAAAATTACATTGCCGAGCGAGTTGAATTAAATCTTGAAAAGATAAAAAATACGGACGAAGAATATTTTTCTTTTGCTTTTAAGGATATTTTAAAATATATGCAAAATGCGATAAAAACGGAGACGCTAAAAAAAACAAATATAGATAAAATAAGCGTTATTATTCCCGCGTATAACGTAGAAAAATATCTGCGACAATGTCTTGAAAGTATAATAAATCAAACTTATGAAAATATAGAAATAATTTGCGTAAACGACGCTTCTACGGATAATACTTTATCTATTTTTAACGAATATGCGCAAAAGGACAAAAGAATTATAGTTATCGATAAAAAAGTAAACGAAGGCGTAGAACAGGCGCGAAAAACCGCGCTTGAACGTTCTACGGGAAAATACGTTATTATGGTCGATAGCGACGACTATGCGGAATTGACTATGCTTGAAAAAATGTGTGAAGAAATGTGCGCGCAAAATTGCGATATGGTAATTTGCGGATATTTTGTGGAAAATGTCGAAAATGTTAGCGTTGTTAATGCGCCGCCGTTTCCGCAAGATAAAATTGAACGAATAAAGTTTGTATGTTTTGGCGCTAAAAATATTTCCGAAACCAAACAATTGGGATATAATTTAATGTCGGTTATTGTAGTTTGGAATAAATTAGTTAAACGCGAAATTTACGAAAAAGTTGTTTTTTCTAATTACGCTTTTTATGGCGACCAATTAGTCGTATGTCAAACGTCGTATTATTCCGAAAAAATATGCAGTATTCAAGAAAATTTGTATCATTATAGAATTAGAGAAAATTCCGATTCCAGCAGTAGCGCAGAAAAAGCCGAAAGATTTTATCGCGAATGGAAAACAAACATTGCGCATATTATTAAATTTTGCAAAGAGAAATTAGTAGACGATTTTCGCATAGTCGAACAGGATTTTAGCAGAAAAATAATAGAATGCGAAACGATGAATCCAAACAAAAGCGTTGTTGTTCAGGAATTTGAAATATTGCTTAATTTTCTAAAAGAATCGCCAAAAGAAGCGATAAAAGAAGCGCAAAATTATATTGCCGAGCGCGTTAAATTAAATCTTGAA
>WRFX01000208.1 GCA_009787445.1 Chitinivibrionia bacterium
ATAAAATATAATGCGGTACGTACCAAAATAGCGAAATTATTTTGAATTTTTGAAATTTTGTTGTTCATACCGTATTTTCCTTTCATTCTTTTTTGCCGCGTTTTTTGGCGGTTTCGCGTTAAATTTTGGGAGTAAAATAATATAATTAAATTAGTTTTGTCAAGATATTTTTTGTTTTTTTTGAAAAAATGTTGTTTTTTTATGAAAAGAATTTTCCTTTTTTTTGTTTTGCGGCATTTAGTATTTTTATGAAAAAAGAAAGGAATAATGATAATGAATAAAAAAGTTAAAATTTATTTAGATACTTCCATAATAAGTTATCTTGACCAGCAAGATACGCCGGAAAGAATGGCGGAAACGCATAAGTTATGGGAAAAAATTAAAAACGGAACGTTTGATATAATTACGTCAAGCGTTATGATAAGAGAATTGAATAATTGCGATAATAATAAAAAGACAAAATTACTTAATTATCTTTCGGAAATTGATTATTCGGAAGTATCGATAAACGATGAGATTGAAAAAATTGCCAATAGAATTATTGACTGCGGTATTTTAACGCAAAAAAGTTTTGACGATTGTCTGCATATTGCTTCCGCTATTTTTGCCGAATGCGATTTAATTGTATCTTGGAATTTTAAGCATATTGTAAATATAAAAACGATAGAAGGCGTTAAATATATTTCATCGTTATCGGGACGCAGAGCAATATCTATTTACGACCCTTTAACATTTATGGGAGGCGATGAAAATGATTGATAAGAATGAAGTAAAAACACCGAATATAAGCCCGAATTTTACTATTGACGACATTCACAAAATACGCGAATGGGATTATGAAAACTTCAAAAATTCTTCAAAAAAAGAGTGGATTTGTTACATAAATCAAAGCGCGGACGAAGTAAGAAAAAATTCGGGATTAAAATTTGAAGTTAAAAACGGATATTACATTCATCGCAAAGAAAATAATTAAATAAAATATTGATTTTTCAAGTAAAATTATAGTATTTTAATAAACAAAATTACAGAAAACGGAGGAAATATGGATATAACGGTAAAAAAGGCGAGCGAGGCGGAAAAAAAAGAAATGCAATCTCAACCCGTTTGGGGATGCGGCGTATCGGAATTTGATTGGCATTACGACAGCGAAGAGCATTCGCTTATCATAGAAGGCGAAGTAACGGTTTCTTACAACGGCAAAAACGTAAAGTTCGGCGCGGGAGATTACGTTGTTTTTCCCGAAGGACTTTCTTGCGTTTGGAAAGTTACAAAACCGGTCAAAAAACATTACGTTTTCAAATAATCGGCAAAAACAAAAAATGCAATCAAACGTCGTAAGATTATACGGAAAACGCGATTTACGCCAAGAAACGATAAATTTATCGCCGCCGCAAGAACACGAAATTATTGCCGACGTCGTTTGTTGCGCGGTTTGCGCCACTTGTTGCAAAGTCGCTCAACTTGGACAGGAACACAACCGCGTCCCGCAAGAACTTGCGCAAAATCCTATAATTTTAGGACACGAATTTTGCGCGAAAGTTACAGAAGTCGGCGACGGAGTGGAAAAATCGCTTGTCGGCAAAAGCGTTATTGTGCAGCCGATGGTTTATAAAAGCGGCTTTGAATGGCAGGCGATGGGACATTCTTTCGGCGAAGCGGGCGGATACGCGACAAAAATAAAAATTCCAAGACAATTTTACGAAAATAACGCCATTATTGAATTTTCCAAAAAAGGATATTACAAGGCGGCGCTTGCCGAGCCGCTCGGCTGCATCATCGCGGCTTTTAGGACGCAATATCACACAAAACAGGAAAGTTTTAAGCCGATTTACGGAAATAAGCCAAACGGGACGATGGTTTTTTTAGGCGGCGCGGGAAATATGGGAAAACTCGCCGTGCAACTATGGAAAACAAAATCGGACGAAAATGCAAAACTTATAATTTACGATAGAAATCTCGAAAAACTTAAATCGTTGGACGAAATAATAAAAACCGACGACAGAATAAAAGCGTATTCGCCGCAGGATGAAAATTTTATTCGTTCTCTTGCCGCTACAATAGACGATGTTGTGGTATTTGCTCCGTCGCGAGATATGGTAGATTTGGGAATGTCGCTTTTGGCGTTTGACGGCTGTTTGAACTTTTTTGCGGGACCGTTTGAAAAGGAATTTAACGTTCCCGTTAATTTTCATAATATACATTATTTGAGACATCATATTGTAGGAAGTTCGGGGGCTTCTGGCGAGGATATTCGCAGGGCTTTGCAACTTATTGAAGACAATTTTATAGACCCGTCGCTTATAGTAAGCCATATTGGCGGATTAAATTGCGTTCCCGAAGTCGTGGGGAATTTTTCGGCTTTTGGCGGCGGAAAAAAACTTATTTATCCGCAAACTTCGCTTCCGCTTACCGCAGTTAGCGGCTGGTCGGTGGAAAAAGAAGAGGAAATTGTAAATTTGTAGAAACGGGACGTATCACACCGATACGTCCCCCGCAAAAAAAATGCCGCTCGTAAAGAAAACGCTTAAATAATCGAGAAATAACTTGTTGGTATCTTTTACAACAAATTTATTTCTCTCAATTTCGCAATATCTTCTCTACTCTTGCCAATTTCAATCGAACCAATCTTAATTATTCCGCTTTCATACTTATATGAACGGTCGCTACTACTTGGCGAATATTCTAAACTGTATTTGAAATCCTTAAACTCAATCGTTCCATTGAACGTTCCGTTAAAACGTATAGTTCCGTTATGCGTATATTTGCTCCAAGCGTTTGCGTTTCCGCCTCCGTCCCTATCCGTTTTAGTTCCCCCGCCAAGATATAAAACGCCTTTGTTTGAATAATTGTTATACTCGCTCGTATATACTAGAGAATATTTGTAATCATCGCCGCTTCCTTCTTCGGAATACGATAAATCTTTTGCAATCCGATTACCGCCGCCGACCAGTCCGTTATATATTCTGCCGCTGTCTCCGCAACAACGCGTTCCATCAACATCTCTTCCGGCTTTTTTTTCTTCGTCCCACGCCGCAAAAAACGCTTCAAGGTCTTCTTGTGTTGTTATTGGTGCATTGTCTCCATCGTGATTGCTTAAATCTCCTTTCGGAATGCTTGGGTCTGTGCCTTTATTATCATCATCATCGCCGCATCCCGCGACAAACAATAAACAAAACGCCGCAAAAACGGCGACATACTTGAAAAAATCAAGTTTTTTCATAAGAAACTCCTTTTGTTAAATTTTTTGAAAATACCAAACAGAAAGAACGCGACGAAATATCGCGTTCTTCTCTTGAAAAACGTGAAAAAGAAATGGTTCAATCCTAGTTAAGTAAAAAAACGAGTACTTAAATTTACTCATTTATTTACCCGTTTTCTCATAAAATACAATACGCCATTTATAAAATGTATAAA
>WRFX01000209.1 GCA_009787445.1 Chitinivibrionia bacterium
AGGACGAAACTTTATTTAAGGAAGCGTTTGAAAAATATGAACAAGCAACAAAATTAAATCCTGATGGCAAAACCGCTTTTAATAACTGGGGAATTGCACTTTGTAAGTTAGCCGAAATCAAAAAAGACGAAACTTTATTCAGGGAAGCGTTTCTAAAATACGAACAGGCAACAAAAGTACGCCCTGATGACGAAACCGCTTTTAATAACTGGGGAATTGCACTTTGTAAGTTAGCCGAAATCAAAAAAGGCAGAGAAGAGAAAGAAGATTTATACAAAGAAGCGTGTGAAAAATTTAAACAAGCAACAATATTAAATCCTAACGATGCTTACGCCTTTTTTAACTGGGGAAGTACGCTTGAAGAATTAGGACTTCCATTCTATTTTTTGTCTCCGTTTTTTGATGAAGCACTTAAACGTGAAGATGAAGGTGCGTGGAGTTATTTAAAAACGTTTGTAGATTTGTTCGTGCCAGTTAAAAGATTTGAAGATTTGTGGTATTTATTAAAAAATACGGTATATTTATTAGAACTATCATCTGAAAAATTTGAACAAGCAACAAAATTAAATCCTGATGATACCGATGCTTTTTTTAATTGGGGAGACGCACTATACAGGTTAGCCGAAACTAAAAAGTCCGGACGTTTATTAAGACAGGTATGTGAAAAATATAGACAAACAATAATAGTAGTCACTTATTCAGGGTTAACCGGAATTGAACAAGACGGAGAAGATAAGGAATATTTATTAAGAAAAGCATGCGAAAAATTTGAGCAGGTAACGAAATTAAATCCTAATGATGCCGACGCTTTTTATAGACAGGGAGATATGCTTTGTGAGTTAGCTCTAATTAAAGATGATATAGAAGCGAAAGAAAATTTATTAAGGCAAGCATTTCAGAAATTTGAACAAGCGACAAAATTAGCCCCTGACGACGACTTTTATTTCCTAAAATGGGGAGTTGCGCTTTATGATTTATCCGAAATCAAAAAAGACGAAGAAGAAAAGAAAATTTTATTAAAACAAGCATGTGAAAAATACGAACAAGCAACAAAATCACCCCATTTTATTGATGATGGTATTGTTTCGGAAGAGTGGGAAAAAGCACTTTATGAGTTAGCCAAAATCAAAAAAAATGAAAATTTATTTAAGGAAAAGTTTCAAAAATATAAACAAATCGCAAAAGACATTTTTATGATTAACGATTTTAATGAATTAGAATTCGTATCTAAACTTTCAAAATTAGCCAAAGAAACCAATGACGAATCATTATTATCCTTGCTTTCAGAAACCGATAATAAAAAAGTAATCGCTAATGCCGACAATTCTTTATATAAAGAAAAAACCACCGACGATTTACTCGCCGAATTAAATACTCTTATCGGTCTTAAAAGAGTTAAAGAAGAAGTATCTACGCTAATTAACACATTAAAAATAAACAAAATTCGCGAAAGTAAAGGCCTAAAGCAAACTTCTATGTCTATGCATTTAGTTTTTTCAGGCAATCCCGGCACGGGAAAAACGACGGTCGCAAGAATAATATCAAAAATATATTTTAATTTGGGATTTTTATCAAAAGGACATTTAACGGAAACCGACCGCGCAGGACTTGTCGGACAATATATTGGACATACCGCAATTAAAACTAAAGAAGTTATTGAAAAATCGAAAGGCGGCGTATTATTTATCGACGAAGCGTATTCTTTAACGCACGATAAAAGTGGTCAAGATTTTGGAAAAGAATCGATTGATACCTTATTAAAATATATGGAAGATTATAGAAACGACCTTGTTGTAATTGTAGCGGGTTATCCCGAACTTATGGGAGATTTTTTGAAATCGAATCCCGGTTTAAAATCGCGTTTCAATAATTTTATTGATTTTGACGACTATAATCCTGAAGAATTATATCAAATACTTATAGGAATGTGCAATAAGGAACAATACAAATTATCAGAGTCCGCAAAAGAAATTCTAAAAGAACATTTTACAAATATTTATAACAATAAAGACACTTATTTCGGCAACGGCAGAGAAGTTAGAAATATATTTGAAAAACTAATTAAAAATCAAAATAATCGACTTGTTGGCAATAAAAATTTGACGGAAGATGAATTATTAACTATAACGGAAAAAGATATTAAAGGGATATAAGCATATTTATCTCTTATTTTATGGAAAATTTAAGTTAATTTCAAAAATTTTTACGCAAATAAATTAAACGCGATTTACAAAAAAGTTACGTTTTTCGTGTTGCAATAATATTATTTTACAGTAGCAAAATAAACATAGTGAGGTAAAAAATGCGAGTAGCAAAAAAATTTAATATTAAGACAACAATAATTTTTCTTGCCTTAATATTTTTGCCAAATTTTACATTTGGACAAGGAGCGCCGCAAGCGTTAACCATAGACGAAGCGATTACGGAAAGTATGAATTATTTTTCCACAAAATTTGCGGCGGGAACAAAAGTCGTCGTTTTAAACATTGAATCCGAAAACGAAAATCTTTCGTACTATATTGCCGACGAATGTTCGCGTTTTATAAAAAGCAAAACTAAATTATCGTTAGTCGATAAATCTCAAATTCCGTTTATAATGAGTGAAAAAGACATTGAAAATTTGCACGAAATAGACGAAACAATTGCGTTAGACATTGCAAAAAAACTTGGTGCGTCAAGCGTTATTATGGGAAGTATTTCAAAATTGGGCGCAAATTTTCGTTTTCGCGTGCAGGCGTTAAGCACAGCAGATGGAAAAGTTTTTGGCGTGCAGTCGATAAACGTAAAAGAAGATGAAATTTTATCGGATTTGCTTTTGGTAGGGAGTTTGCCGCAAAAATTTGTTTTGGAAACAACGCAAACTGCGCAAACCGCCGAAACCAAAATAATAAACGGAATAGAATGTGTATTGGTAAGAGCGGGGACTTTTACAATGGGGGTAGGCGCTCACCCTGATTATATTTGGTGGAAAGGACCCGCAACACAAAAAGTAACTTTAACGCAAGATTTTTGGATAAGTAAATATCCGATAACGAACGCGCAATTTGGGAGGTCGGTATCAGGCAAAGCGAACCATCCTGTTGTGAATGTAACTTGGTTTCAGGCAAACGACTGGGCAAAGAGCAAAGGAGGACGTTTGCCTACGGAGGCGGAGTGGGAATTTGCGGCGCGGGGCGGAAACAAAAGTCAAGGATATATTTATAGTGGAAGCAATAATTTGGACGCGGTCGGTTGGTATAGTAACAATTCTGGCGGTAGCGCAAAACCGGTCGGACAAAAACAACCAAACGAACTTGGCATATACGATATGAGTGGAAACGTATGGGAGTGGTGTAATGATTGGTACGGTGAGTATAGTAGCAGTGCAGTAACAAATCCTAC
>WRFX01000210.1 GCA_009787445.1 Chitinivibrionia bacterium
CCATTTTGACCGGCGACCGTCCGTACATTCCTTTAACGTAATCTTTTACTTCTTTGGGAACCATGTTGTATCTTCCGCCGGAAATGACGTTTAAAACCGCCTGCGTCCCGACAATCTGGCTCGTAGGCGTAACCAAAGGCGGAAAACCGAAATCCTTTCGTACGCTGCTTACTTCTTTAAGCACGTCGTCGAGTTTGTCGAGCGCGTTTTGCTGCGCCAACTGCGAACGGAAATTTGAAATCATTCCGCCCGGAATTTGATGAATAAGAATATCGGGGTCAATAGTATTCGTAACTGCTGCGGATTTTAACGCTCTCTTTGAGAATAAATTTTTAAAATAATTTGCAGTTTTCGAGATGGCGTCCAAATCGAGGTCGGCGGCGTAATTCGTTTCCTTAAAAATCGCGACAAGCGTTTCTACCGGCGGCTGGGACGTGGTTAAAGCCATGCTTGAAACCGTGCAGTCGATAGCCCCCGCGCCCGCCCGAACGCCCTCGACGTAAGCGGGGATAGCCATTCCGCTTGTAGCGTGGGAGTGAATTTGAATGGGAACGTCTATTTCTTCGATTAACGCCGTTATCAATTTTTCCGCGGAAATAGGCGACAAAATTCCCGCCATATCCTTTATGCAAAGCGAATCTATTCCCATTTGCACCTGTTCTTTCGCGTCCGATACGTATTTTTCTATGGTATGGACGGGCGAGATAGTGTAGGCGAGCGTTCCCTGCGCGTGAGCGTCGTATTTTTTAATCGCCTTTATAGCCGCTTCGAGATTGCGCGAGTCGTTAAGCGCGTCGAAAACTCTGAAAATATCAACGCCGTTTTTTATAGCCAACTGGATAAATCTTTCTACTACGTCGTCGGGATAATTGCGGTAGCCCACGAGGTTTTGTCCTCTTAAAAGCATTTGAAGCGGCGTTTTCGGCGTGGCTTTTTTAATGAGGCGCAAACGCTCCCACGGGTCTTCGCGCAAAAATCTCATACATACGTCAAATGTCGCTCCTCCCCAGCATTCAAGCGAATAATAGCCGACGTTGTCTATGGAATCAACGATTTCCATAATGTCGTCCGTTCTCATTCTCGTAGCCCAAATAGACTGGTGCGCGTCTCTCAAAGTCGTATCTGTAATTCTTAACGGTATCTTGTGAAATTTGTCTTCTTTCGATTGTTTGAACATAATTTTTCCTCTTTAATTTTAAGGTTTGGATGTTTTCTCTGCTCGAAAAATATTATTTTTTACATAACAAAAGTATATTTTACGAAAAAAGAGAGGTTTTTATGGATATTGTGATAATAACGATTGTTTTGCAAATTACGGGAACGCTCGCTATTTTGGCGGAACTTCTTATTCCGTCCTTCGGGCTTTTGACCGTCGCCGCGCTCGGATTTTTCGCATATTCCTATTTTTTGGTGTATCAGCATTCGCCTACCGCCATCGTTTTTCTTATAATAATAAATCTTATTTCTATTCCCGCGACTTTGATTTTTGTGGTAAAGCGGCTTAAAGTTTCCAAAATTACGACGCTTAACGACACGGTCGAATCGGCGGCGTTCATTTCTCCGGTAAAAATTAACGAAACGGGCGTTGCGATAACCGATTTGCGTCCGGCGGGAACGGCGCAGATAAACGGCAAGCATATAGACGTTTATTCCGAAGGCAATTATATCAAAAAAGGCGCGAAAGTTAAGGTGATTTCGACTGAAAACGCGGGAGTCAAGGTAGCGGAAGTGGAAGAAAGTAAAGATAAATATTTTCCTCAAACGTCCGCAACGGAATCGTCGTAAGTAAATATGTTTGAGGGGGTTGGGTTCTATAAATGCATATCTTTTTAATCAACGCTTCCATTCAATATGTCCGTTAACATCATTTTTTTCAAAAACTTCTAATATTTGAGAACAAAAAGATTGCGTTTTTTCATCGCCTATATGTTTCGCTAATTCGTATAATCGAATAAACATTTTCTTTCCTGATTCCGTCTGTTTATAATTTTTCTTTCTGAAATTACATTGTGCGCAAAGCGTTTGACCGTTTTCAATGATTGCTTTTCCGTCAAAATCTTTGGCTTTTATGTGGTCAACTTGCAATTCTATTCCGTCTTCTCTTCTGCGCCCACAAAGAACACAACGGTAATTGTCTCTTTTAAGAATTTCTTCTTTTTGCGCTTGGGTAAAATCTTCTAATTTTCTGTTTTTAACAAAATCAGAGTCGTATTTGTAAATACCTTTTGCAACTTTTATCAAAAAACCTCTTTGCGATAATGAACGAATTGTTCTATCTGGGTCGCGAAAAACTTCACCCGTGCGCTTTTTCCATTCGGCAACAATCCAATCGACGACTTCGGGGTCTTTAATGTCCCTGTTTGGATTTTTTATAAAAAATTCTTTTACCAAATCCATTTGAGACAATTTTTTTTGCATAATTTACACGCTTTCAAATAAAGTTGTTGTTTCTCTAATAATTCTATCTTTTGCTAACTCGCAGTATTTTTCGTCTAATTCCACTCCAACTGATTTTCTGCCTAAATTTTGCGCTACCAACAAAGTCGTTCCACTACCAGCAAACGGGTCAAAAATAACATCGCCTACATAACTGAACATTTTTATACAACGATATGGCAAATCTTTGGGAAATGGCGCGGGATGTCCTATACGCCGTTTGCTTTCGCCATTAAAAACCCACACTCCTTGCGTCCAATTTTTAAATTCTTCTCCTGTTATATCTGAAATTTTTGAACCGTTTGTCTTTTTCCATTCGTCTTTGTAAAGAATAACAATCAATTCAACGGGTGCGATTACGACAGGAGCGGAAGCCGATTTCCAACTTCCCCAAGCGGTTCTCCTTGAAATATTTCCCTCGTTCCAAATAATAGTAGATTTGTATTTCCAACCAACTTTTTGTGCTATTTTCGTTAAATCTGCTCCAACTGCTCTATGTCCTCCCTTGTTTTTATCCAAAGGAATATTCAAGCAAAATCTTGCTTGTGGCTTACTCCATTTGTAACTATTTCTCAACCATTTTTCTGAAAACTCCAAGTATTGTTCGTAGTTTATTTCATCATCGTTTGAATTATATTCTATTCCAACATTATAAGGAGGCGAAGTTACTATTAAATCAATAAACTCTTTATTGAACAAATTCATATTTAACACGTCTTCGTTCAACAAAAACGCATCTTTTTCTCTAAAAAAAACT
>WRFX01000211.1 GCA_009787445.1 Chitinivibrionia bacterium
ATACATTATATAAATGGCGCATTGTATTTTATGAGAAAGTAAAGGGGAAAAATATGAAAAAATTGAAACTTTTTAAACGCTTAACTTATCTTGAACCAAAAATTTAAATACAAAAGAAAAAATCTTAAATTTTGAGGATAGATTAAAAAATATTCCATAGAAACTATATCCAAGTATCATCACACTCTTTTTTTCTTTGGCTTAATATTAGTGTGAAATTACAGCAGGATTCGTTTGAATCTGCGTATATCACCGCACTTTTCTCTGCGTAATTTCCAAATGGAAAATTATACCACCCTTTAATATATACCACTATAAATATACTAAATGCACACAAATAAAAGCAATTTTTTTGAAAAAGTGGTATATATTAAAGGGTCTATTTTAAGTAGGTTGCTATATGCAAAAGTCAAGCGTAATCAGGGAAATATTTTTCCCCATCATTACTTTTTATCGTAAAATTGTGCTTTCAAGAATAATATTGAAATACTTGAGTTCAATAGAACAAACGGATGAAATAAAAGATGTTATGAACTTTTTACGAAAAGAACCGCCGCGCCTTTATCCGTATTTTTTCACAAAAGAATACAAATACAAACGAATAAATATCGAATATTCAAAAGAAAAGAGCGGATATTATTTCTTACTTGATAACAAAAAACTGTTTCTTAAAAAATCTTTTAACAAAATTCAATGTCAAAAATATATTGTCGGTTTATTGCTTGATTTGGATAAACGTTCGCCTCATTCGTATTTTGCCGACGATAATTATATTCCGCAAAAAGGCGAAATTATTGCGGATGTTGGCGCGGCGGAAGGAATTTGGGCTTTATGTAATGTTGATAAATGCGATAAAATTTATCTTTTTGAATGCGATTCCGAGTGGATAGAATCTTTACGCGCTACATTTGAAGATTACGCAGATAAGGTAGAAATAGTACAGTCCGAGATTTCAAAATTCAATTCTGATGACGGTTTGCATATTACTATTGATAAGTTTTTTGCAGAAATAAAGAAAATCGATTGCATAAAAGCGGACATTGAAGGCGCGGAAATTGATATGTTGTGCGGCGGCGAAAAAACATTTACTCAAAAAGTTTCAAAAGTTCTTATTTGCGCATACCATAATTACGACGATGAAAAAAACATAAAAAACTATCTTGCAAAATACGGTTTTACGGATATTTCAACGACAAAAGGTTATATGTTGCACGGAATTTCAAGGACTTCGATTAAAAGCGGTAAAGCGAGAGAACCGTATATTTCGCGCGGTTTGGTTTTGGGAAGAAAATAGTTGATTTTGACGAAATAAATATATAATCGCCATAAAAAAGCAAATCCAAATGCCAAATTTTGCCAATTTAGCCGCTTATTTTATAGAAATTACATAAAAAATCATAAAAAAACAAAAATTTTTAATTTTCCCTTGACTATTTATTGCGACATAAAATATTTTACGGAGACCTTTTTTGCCTTTTTGGGTAAAAATGGTTGAAAAACACTGTCAATTCGTTCTCGTACGGCGAATATTGCAGAGTTTGGATTATTAAACGGAAAATTAAAAGAAAAACTAAAAACAATTAAAAGGTTCCATTAGGAGGAATTGTATGGCTAAAGAGAAGTTTGTTAGAAATAAGCCCCACGTTAATGTTGGGACTATCGGGCACGTTGACCACGGCAAGACGACGTTAACTGCGGCAATTTGTACGATGCAGGCGAAAAAATTCGGCGGAGTCGCCAAAAAATACGACGAAATTGACGCCGCGCCCGAAGAAAAAGAACGCGGTATTACTATTGCTACCGCGCACGTTGAATATGAAACGGCAAATCGCCACTATGCGCACGTCGACTGCCCGGGACACGCGGACTATATTAAAAATATGGTTACGGGAGCCGCTCAAATGGACGGCGCGATTCTTGTAGTTTCTGCGGCTGACGGACCTATGCCTCAAACGAGAGAACACATTTTGCTAGCGCGTCAGGTGGGAGTTCCCAAAATCGTCGTTTATTTGAACAAAGTCGATATGGTCGACGACGAAGAACTTCTTGAATTAGTTGAAATGGAAGTTCGCGATTTGTTAAACAAATATCAGTTTGACGGAGACAATGCTCCGATTATTCGCGGTTCGGCTCTTAAAGCGTTGGAAGACGCTAACGGTTCAAGTTCTACCGCATTGGGCGCGGAATCCATTGCAAAACTTATGGACGCGATTGATACGTATATTCCTCAACCTGTTCGCGAAATCGATAAGCCCTTCCTTATGCCCGTCGAAGACGTGTTTTCGATTACGGGACGCGGAACAGTCGCGACTGGTAGAATTGAACGCGGACAAATTAAAGTCGGCGAAGAAATGGAAATCGTAGGAATTCACGATACTCAAAAAACCACTTGCACGGGCGTAGAAATGTTTAGAAAATTGCTTGACGCGGGTCAGGCGGGCGATAATGTCGGATGTCTTTTGAGAGGTATCGATAAAGATAAGATTGAACGCGGAATGGTGTTGTCGAAACCCGGTTCTATTACTCCTCACATTCACTTCAAAGCCGAAGTTTATGTTTTGAGCAAAGACGAAGGCGGACGTCATAAACCCTTCTTTAACGGTTATCGTCCTCAATTTTATTTCAGAACGACCGACGTTACGGGAGATATTGAGTTGCCTGCGGGAGTCGAAATGATTATGCCGGGAGACAATACTCAATTTACGGTTAAACTTATTAGTTCCATCGCTATGGAAAAAGGTCTTCGTTTTGCTATCCGCGAAGGCGGCAGAACGGTCGGCGCAGGCGCCGTTACAGAGATTCTTGCGTAGGGGATTTTCGTGAGCGATAAGATAAGAATACGATTGAAATCTTTCGACCACGCCGTCCTCGACGGTTCGGCGAAAGAAATCGCAAGAATAGCGACGGGCGCAGGAGCGAGAGTTCTTGGTCCTATCCCGTTGCCTGTGGAAAAAACGGTATATACGGTGCTTCGTTCTCCTCACGTGAATAAAAAATCGCGAGAACAGTTCGAAACGCGAGTTCATAAACGGCTTATAGATATTGTTGAATCAACATCTCATACGGTAGAGGCGCTAATGAAATTAGATTTGCCCGCCGGAGTTGTTGCCGAAATCAAAGTTTGATTTAACAAGAAGTTGAGATAAAATGTTTGGTTTAATAGGCAAAAAAATAGGTATGACCCGTA
>WRFX01000212.1 GCA_009787445.1 Chitinivibrionia bacterium
CCCCCGAAAAACTAAACATATTTCGAAATTATTTTTTGAGAACGTATTTTTTAATGCGTTCCGTATATCTTTTGTCAAAAATAAATTCTATAAAAGGTTAGGTTTTTATGAAAGTACTTGTTCGTTTCAAGGTATTGGCGATTGTTATTGCAGTCGCTACGGGAGTTTTTGCAAGTGAAAATACGCTTTTAATTTGGCAAGTCGGCGCGGCTACCGACGGTAATGTTTCGCATAGTTTTGTGGAACTGTATAACAATGGAGAGCAATCGGTAAATTTAAACGGTTATTCGTTGCAATACGCCGAAGGAACCAGAGAAACAAATGCGGCTAATAGACCGAACCTCGCGACGCAAGATGGAGAATGGGGAAAAATTGATTTATCGGGAACAATTTTGCCAAAACATTCATTTTTAATACTCGGCAAAAAAGGAACAGGCGCAAATCCCGCACTGTTAATTGCAGACAATTACGGAGATATAAACGACGGTAACTTTGAAGTAAGCAATCGTTCGTTTAAGGTTGTTCTTTTGAGCAATACCGCCGCACTTACGGTGCAAAATCCCTTTGATATCGACGGCGCGGACACAAAGGCAATTGGTTATGTCGATATGGTCGGGGCTATGAACACCGTTGGCGAAGACAAAATAAACGGTTACGAATCAAATCCGATAACGGATTTAAATAAACAAACCGGACAGCGCCGTAAAACTCTTACGGATACGGACGATAACGCATACGATTTTGAACGCGCTGTTTACGCAGGCGCTAATTTAGACGACGTTGAGTTTAGAAGACCTAAAAATCATACTCACGGCGAATGGAATCCCGTTAAATCTGTGTTGCCACCAAGCATTTTGCCGATTGAAGGATTCGGATTACCGGTGATTAGAATTGATACCGAAAACAGTGTTCCGATTTTAAATAAAGAAGATTGGGTAAATATGACATTTGTTTTAACCGATACTGATAATCCTGAAAATAACATCACAAGAATAGGGTTGCCACAATACGACAGAATAAGAGGCAGGGGAAACAGTACTTGGGGGTGGCCTAAAAAACCGTATCGTATCAGATTTAGGGAAAACATATCTTTTTTTGGACTTCCTGCCAGAGAAAACTGGATTTTATTGGCAGAATATAGAGATCCGACATTCCTTATTACCCCAACGGCGCTTGAACTCGGAAGAAACGTTTTTGACTACCAGCCGTTCACGTGTTCCTATCATCACGTTCATGTGTATTTAAATGGTAAGTATGACGGCGTTTATATTTTGACGGAACACAGACAGGCGGATCCGCTTGGAGTTGGCGCTCCGGGAAGAGTGAAAATTGATCCGACTAACGGATGGTTTGTTGAATTGGGTAATTATGACGAAGCCCCAAAATTCAGAACAAAAAATTATAACTTACCCATAATGATAAGCGCCCCCGATTTCGGAGCAAATTCAGCAGACCCAAAATATGATTTTGTGAAAAATGATTGGAACAAATTGTGTGACTCTTTGGCTTCGGCAAACTTTCCCGAAAACGGATACGGAGATTTGATTGACATAAATACCTTTATAGATTTTTCAATGATACAGGAAATAGTTCACGCGCCTGAATTTTCCATATTGGCAAGTGTATTTTCTTACAAAGATATAAATGGAAAAATCAGTATGGGACCACTATGGGATTTTGACGCGACGTTTGGTTTGGCTACAAAACCAGAGCAAAATGTACTTTTTAATGACACGTCGTTTATTTGGGATAGGGATCCGGTTTCTGGTAGTTTAAGTTGGAAAGCATCCATATATCATAATAGACATAGTTTTTTTCAACGTTTTTTTGACGACCCAATTTTTCTTGCGAAGTATAAAGAACGTTGGAACGAAAAATATGATAAACTTGTTGAGGTCAAATATTTTATAGAAGAACTTGGCGAAAAGGTTAGAGTTAGCGTTATGGAGGACCATAAAAGATGGATTCTTGGAGATACTCCCATAGATAAAGGGGCAATTCATTCCGCAATTTACGATATCGACCATGCTCGGCAAGTAGAGTTAATGACAGGTTGGTGGGAGCGTAGAATACAATGGTTAAACACCGAACTGAACAAAGTCGAAGTTCTTCCGGAAAACAAAACTTTTGCGGAACAAACTTTCGGATATACGCAAGAAGTATCACCGCAGAAATTTACGCTTGTTTCATACGGCGATATGGAAAATTTATCGGCGACTATTAAAAAATCAAATTTGTCGGATTTTGAAATAAGCGCTCAATTAAACAAAACGCCAACGGAAAACGGCGGATATTTGGCGACTATAAGCGTAAAGCCCAAAAGTACGCTTGTTCTTGCTACGACATATACCGATACGCTTATTTTGAGCGGGACTAATCAGAACAAACCGTTTGAAATTAAGGTTCCGTTGAATTTTGTCGTGAAAGCGCCGGTATCAATTCGCGATGAAAAAACCGCCGACAAAAATTATTACATAAAACTTGACAGCAATGTAGTGTCGCAATCGGCAAAAATTAAGATAATTACTCCAAAAGACGCGGCAAATATTAACCTTGTTATTTACGACAATTCGGGCAATGTGATTTTTGAAAAAGCGGACAGAAACGGCGCGCAAATTACGTGGAATTTGACCAACAAAGCGGGCAGAAACGTCGCAAACGGTTCGTATTTGATTATCGCCGAAGCGAGAAGTACAAACGGCGCAAAAATTTATCGTTATCAAAAGAAAATCGGCGTGAAACGATAAATTTTTAATAAACATTGTTTTTATTTCGGAGGGGACGAAATTTGTGCGATACGCCCCCTTTTTTGTTTTTCGGCAAATAGTATTTTTGTGGGAAAAAGGAGAAAAAATGCTTGAACTTGAAAAGGACAATTTGCCCAAAATTCTGCCGCCAAAGAACGACATAGTATTCAAAATGCTTTTCGGCGACGATAGAAACGTAAACATCTTAATGGAATTTCTTGAAGCGGTTTTGGAAAAGAAAATCAACGAAGTTCAAATACTTAACCCGATAAATAAACAGAACAGAAAAGACGACAAGTTAAGTATTTTGGATGTAAAGGCGAAGGCAAATTTGGAAAACGGCGAAATAATCGATATTGAAATGCAGGCGCGAAACGTTCCCG
>WRFX01000213.1 GCA_009787445.1 Chitinivibrionia bacterium
CCTTCCACAACGTCGAGCGTCGTATCAATTGATTTTGCTTCTTCTACGGTGATAACTCCGTCGTTGCCGACTTTTTCCATAGCGTCCGCAAGCAAATCTCCTATCTCCTGGTCATTATTCGCCGAAATCGAGCCGACCTGCGCCACTTCTTTTTTCCCGTCGATTTTTTTAGATAAAGTTTTAAGTTCCGAGACAAGCGCTTTTACCGCCTTGTCGATACCTCTTTTCAAATCCATAGGATTTGCGCCCGCCGTAACGTTTTTAAGTCCTACGCGCGCGATTGCCTGCGCAAGAACCGTAGCGGTCGTCGTTCCGTCTCCCACTCCGTCGGAAGTTTTTGAAGCGACTTCCTTGACGAGTTGCGCGCCCATGTTTTCAAATTTATCTTCGAGTTCGATTTCTTTTGCGACCGAAACCCCGTCTTTCGTTACCGTCGGCGCTCCGAAACTTTTGTCTAAAACCACGTTTCTTCCTTTCGGTCCCAATGTCGCTTTTACCGCGTTCGCGAGAATATCCACTCCGTTGAGAAGTTTTTCGCGCGCTTCCGCTCCGAATGCAATCTGTTTTGCTCCCATAATATTTTAATCTCCTTTATTTTGTTTAATTAGTTTATAACCGCCAATACATCCGATTCTTTCATAATGATGTATTTTTTACCTTCATACGTTATTTCCGTGCCGGCGTATTTGCCGTAAAGAACTTTGTCGCCCGCTTTAAGCGTAAGTTTAATTTCCGCAGTGCCGTCTCCTACCGCGATAATTCTTCCTTGCTGCGGTTTTTCCTGCGCGTTGTCGGGAATAATAATTCCGCCCGCGGTTTTCGTTTCCGCTTCAAGCGTCTCAATAAGCACTCTTTCGCCAATCGGTTTAATAGCCATAAAAAAACTCCTTCGTTTTTTGTTAAAAATGTTTAATTTAAAATTTCATTACATACCCGAATAGACGGGATTTGCAAAATGTGGGCAAAATTCGTGCCAACAAATTTTTTGTTTCAAATTGCGACAAAAATACTATTTGCCCGAACCGAAATCAATATTTTTCGGTTTTATTTTGAAACGCCGTTTTATTTTGAACAGGAAAATTAAAGATTTATAAATACTTTTTCATCTCTTTGCGTTCGTCGAGGCGGAATAAGACGTGTTATATTCCATTAAAAACACTTCAGGCGGAATACCTATCGCGCGAGTCGAAGTTTTCACTACGTCCATAATGAATTGAGGCACGTCAAGGTTCGGGCGTTTGGTATCAAAACTTTCGATTTTTTCGTCGTGTTCCAAATTTGCAATAATGAACCCCGTTTGTTCTCTATCGATGAAATCCTTTTTTGGCGCGTTCGTTACCGCTCCCGTTTTATCGTCGAGAGTTTTACCGAAAATTTTAGCAAGGGCTTTTTTTCCCTCGTCGTCAAACGCGCTTTGCTCTTGCCCGCGGTGCCGCGCAAGCGCAAGTTTCGCGTTTATGTCCATTGCCGCCTGCTCGCTTTTGTAACTGCTTTCTATTCTATGCAAAGAACGTATTATTACTTCCAAAAAAGGCATCCCTCTAACGCTTTCGCACGTCCCGTCGCTCGCCCGCAACAGCCACGCCTGCCGCCGTCCCGTCGTCTTTGAATACGCGGGTATTCTTTCATATTCGTTATTTAACGTTAAAACATAATACGCCGTTTCCGCGCCCGTTTCGTCAAGTTCCACCCCATACACTACATTATCCGACGCGCCGGGCGGCGTTACTATTCTATTGCCGCCTATAAGTTCTATCACGGGAAAACCGTTTTTCTCAATTTGAACAAAAATTAAAACGTCTCCCAAAACTAAACTCTCCCGCTCGGCTATTCGGGATATTTCGCTTAAATTCCATTTCTTACGGACGCTTATATTTTGCACGCTGTCTTTCCAAACGCTAAAAACCGCCTCTATATCAAACATCGCTTCCGTTATATCCTCGCTTTTAATTCCCAAATCAGTTAGTATTTTTTCATTCGGACAACTTTCAAGCACAAAACCGTTGCTTATTATTTTACCCACGTATTTATCTATTATTCCCCGCGCAAATTCGTTGCGCTGATACATAAACCGCGAAAAACGAACTACTTTTTGTCGCGTCGCTTCCGAATAGTCGAAACTGTTTAATATTTCTTCTATGCTTAAAGTTTTGTCTAAAACTTCTTGAATGAACGGCGTATTGCCCGAAAATAACGACCGCGCCGATGAAATAGGCGGATTGTGCTTTTTCTTTGAAAATATTCCGAAAAATCCCATATCTTACGCGCCTGTTTGAGTTTGATTTTGATTCGGGATTATCCCGTTTTGATTTTTAAAAAGTATATTTGAACTTGCCCCCCGCTGTCCGACAACGTCTAACACAAGGGTTATATTTGAAAAAAATCTGTCCGGGCGAAAATCGACGATTTCATATATTTTAGTTTCGCCGCCGGGATAAACAATTTCTACTTTATGCCCCATTAAAGATATTTTGTCCGAATCGTTTTTATACGGATAGTTATTTTTTTCAAGGTCGCAAATATTAATTTTCGCGTTAATCTGCCTAACGGTTACCGCTACGATATTACGCGGGTCGAATACTAATGAAATATCGCGGGAAACGGCGGATATAGTTATAACCAATCCATTTTGGGGGTGAATCAGTTTAATTTTAATCCCCGTCTCCCGCGTTATAATTTCATTGTCTTTTTTTACTTTGTCCCAAAAATTCATTGTTAAAAAATTCCTTTTTTCAGTTTTTTAACTAAAATACAAAAAATTGAAAGCGTTAAAAAAAAACGGGAGAAAAAACTTTATGCCGAAAAAAAGGGGGGAGAGATTTTTTAATTATTCGATAATTATAAGATTTCGGATAAATTTAACGTCGTAACCGATAAGGTCTTCAATGTTAAATTTGTCGTTTGCCGATAAATTATTGAAATTTTGGGCGTTAAATCTTAATTTATTATTATTAGAATATTGCGGAAATCGCTCGTTAAACGAACTTTGCGACATAACGCTATCTTTTGTATCTTCAAGAATATATTTAAATCCGGTATCGGTTCTTAATATATAAATA
>WRFX01000214.1 GCA_009787445.1 Chitinivibrionia bacterium
TTTATACATTTTATAAATGGCGTATTGTATTTTATGAGAAAACGGGTAAATAAATGAGTAAATTTAAGTACTCGTTTTTATACTTAACTAGGATTGAACCTAACATTTTAATGCGTCCTTTTTTTTATTTGCTTTAAAACTTAACTTTAATTTTCGTTTGCAAATTAAAATAACTGCCTGCGTTTATGCCGAACGGACGCGGACCGAGTTCTCCGTAATTGCCGTCGTCGTTAAACAAGTTTTTATCAATATGAATTTGCGCTATTACGCTTAATGTTATGCCGTTGGATATTTGATGTTCAAACGTCGTTATCGGCATAAACGACGAATCGTCAAATCCCGAAATTAACGACAAACCGATATTTGTAAAGTCGCTGAAACGCCAAGTTATGCCGCCGTAAAGATAATTTTTATTCATAAAACTTCCGCCGCCCGCTATGGAAGTCGAAGACGCCGAGCCGCTGTAAAGATATTCGGCAAGAATAATCAGTTTGGCGTTAAAAAGCGAATAGTCAAAACCTGCGCTTAACGATAGTCCGTCTTCGCCGTATTTAATATCTTTGTTAATCGCATAAAGCATATCAAGCACAAAACCCAATTCCAAATCGACTTTGGCGGACATTCCTATACGATGAGTCCACGGGTTTGATACCGTTGACGGAAAATTTTCGGAGTGTTCAAACGCATAAATCGTCTGGACGCTCGCCTTTTCCCAATGCCTGTCGATAGAAATACCGCCGATACCGCCGGTCGCGTCCAACGGGTCTTTGCCGCTTACGGCAAAAGTTTGTAATTTAAAATCATCGATAGGAAACCACGAAAGTCCGCCTCCGAGAACTGCGCGAGGACGAGCGTCGGGTTTTATCGGGTTTTTGGGATTTAGAAAGTCGCACGAACCCCAAACGTTGCTGAAACCGAAAGGCAGGCGCATAAGTCCCGCGTCAAAGTTTATCGTTTCGGATTTTATTCTGAAAAACAGACGTTCAAGTTCCATAAGCGACGCATAATTTTGCCCGCTGTCGATGATGCCCATAACGTATTGCGATTCCTGCGCGGATATTTTTAGCGCGTAATCGCCGGCGGCTGCAAGCAAATTGACCGCGCTGAAAAACGTCGCTTTTTCGCCGATATTCGCCTGCATACGAATGTTGGCGTATTCTTCAAGACCGTACGAAACAGGAGGCGCTTCGCCCGCGCCTGCGTTTGCCGAAACGGACGACTCAAATAAACCTGAAAACGTAATTGTTCTGTCTTTTTGGGCAAACGTCTGCGCGGCGACAAAAAGTATGATTATAAATAATCGGCAATTTTTCATATCGCGTTTTCAACGTTCCAAATTTCGTTGGCTAAATACCGCGTCGGGTATCGGTTCGTCCATTATTACGTTTTTCATTATAAAGGTCGTTTTGCTGTTTTTTCTTAATAAATCCTTCATTTCCATTTCGACGGGAAAGCGTTTTTTGTTTATTATTTCGGTTTTGATTAAATTGTATTCTTTCAATTTTGCGCCCGATAAAGCGTAAAGTTCGTAACGCAGCAAATCGTCGTTTTCCTTGTCTATCCATAATTTACGTTTCGGATAACTTTCCGTTTTCTTTTTCGCGGTCAAATCCAATACAAACGCTTCTCTGTCTTTCACCTTTTCGGTTCCCGACAACGCGGCGTCGTAACGGCTCGCCAATGTCTCGTTGTTTATCGCGTCCTCGTAAGACATATCCGAACCCATCATCGACTCTTTTAGCATATGTCCCGAAATGAGCATTACGCCTTCGTTGTCGGGAGAATAAACGTATAGTCGTCCGCCTTTTTTAAGGTATTTTGTTCCTTTGTCTTCGGGATTTAGAAATTCCATAAAACTGTCGGAATTGTCTTTCGCCCACGCTTTCAGAGTTTTTACGAAACGCTTATTGTTATGCTCGATTATTATGTCGCCTTCATATACTATCGTTTTGTAAATTTCGTTGTTATCCACTTTGGCAAGAAGTTCCTGCGCGGTCGGCGTTTGCGCATTGGCAAACGCGATAGCCGCAATTAAAGTAAAAATTATAATTTTTTTGTTCATTATAAATTCCTTTCTTTTATGAATTATTTACTATAAAATACTATCCGCCAAAGGCAAAAAAGTATTTTCACGTTTGGAAAGGAAAGAATTATGAAAGTAAAAATTTGCGGCATAACCGCAAAAACTGCGCTTGAAACGGCAATAGAAGCGGGCGCGGATTTTGTAGGATTTGTGTTTTTTGAAAAAAGTAAAAGAAATATTTCTATTGAAAAAGCGAAAGTTTTGGCGAAAATTGTTCCGAAAACCGTAAAAAAAGTCGGCGTTTTTGTCAACGAGAATATTGAAAATTTATTGAAAATCGCAAACGAAATCCCGCTTGATATTGTTCAATTACACGGAAACGAAACTTGGCAATATTGCGAAAAAATTCCTTTTGAAATAATAAAAGCGATAAAGGTAATCGACGGAAAATTTTCGCAAAATCCCGATGATTTTCCAAATATTACGCTTATGTTTGACGCGCAAATTTCGGGAAGCGGCGAAAAATTCGATTGGAACGCGACGGATTTCAGTAAAATTAAAGGACGGAAATTTTTTATCGCAGGCGGTTTAAATCCTGAAAACGTAAAAGAGGCGATAGAATATTTTTCGCCGTTTGCGGTCGACGTTTCAAGCGGAGTGGAGACAAACGGACAAAAAGATAACGATAAAATTCGCGAGTTTTTGAAAAACGCGCGTGTTTAAGGAAATCAAAAACGAAACAAAAAACCTGATTTCACAAAGAAAAAAAAATTTTACATAGTTTTTACATTTTACCCTTTTATTTTACAATCGGCGTATAATATTTTAAGAGCGTTTAATGTTCGTTAAAACAATTAAAAAGGAGGAGCAGATATGCTTTTTTCAAAAATTTCGGCTAAATTGTTGTCTATTTTGTTTTTTGTCGTTGTAATTCCGTTTGCCGCTTTTGCGCAGCAGAATACGGAAATT
>WRFX01000215.1 GCA_009787445.1 Chitinivibrionia bacterium
GGGGGTACCGTCTCCTCGTACCTTATTATTCATAAGAATAAAATATAATGCGGTACGTACCAAAATAGCGAAATTATTTTGAATTTTTTTAATTTTGTCGTTCATACCGTATTTTCCTTTCATTCTTTTTTGCCATATTTTTGGCCGTTTTTAGTTAAATTTCGGGAGTAATATAATATTTGTTTCGGAGAAAATACAGAAAATACTGAAAAATTTATAAAAAATTCGCTAAAATTATACCTTAAAATAAATTTATTCGTTTTTTCACTGTCGCATTTAATATTTTTGCGTCGATAAAAATCGTACAACAAGGAGAAAAAATGGAACAAATGTCTTTACTCAACGGAGTATGGTTAATTTTGATGCTTATAGGAATAGCGTCGGCGGTTTCTTTGATTTCTAAAAAACTAAACTTTCCATACACTATCGGATTGGTTATCGTCGGACTTATTATCGGATTCGTCGCGGGGAAAATTCCTTTTTTGGGCGAAGCGCAGTTGTCCGAAGGCATAATTTTCTATTTGATTCTTCCCGTGCTGATATTTGAAGCCGCGCTGAATATAGACAGCAAAACGCTTTTTAAGAACGCCGTACCGATTTTCAGTTTGGCGGTTTTTGCCGTTTTAATTTCCGCGTTTATCACAGGCGGATTATTGGGTATCGTTATACCGCAACTCGATACGTTTGCCGCGCCGACGTTTAGAGAATGTTTTGGCGCAATGCTTTTGTTTGGCGCACTAATCGCCACAACCGACCCCGTCGCCGTAATTGTGTTATTTAAGGAAGCGGGCGCTCCAAAGCGACTAACTACGATAGTCGACGGCGAATCTATGTCAAACGACGCGACCGCGATTGTTCTGTTTGGAATTGTCCTTTTGCATACGAATCCCGCGGTGCAAACTGCGGAAGGCATAAATTTTATGATGGCTGTTTGGGATTTCTTTAAGGAACTTATAGGAGGCGCGACCGTCGGCGCAATTATCGGAATTTTGGGCGCGTATATTTGCAAATTAGACAAAGACGGCAGAGAATATCAAATAGTTTTGAGCATAATTATGGCTTATTTGTCTTCTATTACCGCGCTTAAATTAGGATTTTCGGGAATTGCCGCGCCTCTTGCGGCGGGAATTGTGCTTTCGCTTAAAGCCGAAGAAGTTATAAAAAGGAAAAATCGCGAACAGGTAGAAACGTTTTGGGAATTTTTTGCTTTTTTGGCGAACAGTTTCGTCTTTTTGCTTATGGGTATCACGCAGGCGATTATTATAAGCAAAAATCCCATAAATTTGCACACCGTTATAGCGCTTGTAGCCGCGATTGTAGTTCTATTGATTTCGAGATACATAAGCGTTATTTCGTGCAATATTCCGTATAATTTTTTCGTAAGATTGCGAAAAAAAGCGGAACTTATAATTTCGCACAAATATTCTCTTATTTTGACTTGGGGAGGATTGCGCGGAGCGGTGCCGACCGCTTTGGTGCTTGCGATTCCGCAGGATTATCCTTTGCGCGATTTGGTTGTGCAAATGACTTTGGCGTGCGTTTTGTTTTCGCTTTTAGTGCAGGGAACCACAATAAAAAAACTTATGAAAAAATTGGGAGTTAAACCCGAAGAAGACGAAATAGACGAAAGCGTTTGCGTCAAAAAAGAATATTCTTTTCCGAGTAAAGGGCTTACAAATTTAATCATTCCAAATATCGTAAAACACTGCGAAGGCGAAGGATTTTTTATTCGCGAAAAAGTTTCGGAAGAACAGCAAAGTTATCTTATGAAAATGCGAAAACATACGTTTTTGTTTAAGGCGGCAAACGAAAACGTTCAAATTGTCGCCGAACCGCAAGACATAGGATACGCGAGTACGGTTATGTACGAAACGATTATCGAATTAAATCAGTCGCTCGGTTCAATGGCGGACGTTATGAAACCCGATAAAATTAGCCAAATTATTTCGAGCGACGATTCGGAGTCGTCGGGCGAAACGAAGTTTAATTTTATGAAATATTTGGCGGCGGATTCCGTAATTGTTCCGCTTAAAAACACGGGCAAACAGGAAGTAATTCGCGAATTGGTAGAAATTTTAAAGAAAACCGAAAAAATATCGGATTCCCAAGAAGTTTTCGACGTCGTTTTGGAAAGAGAAAAATCGATGTCCACGGGACTTGGCGACGGCGTCGCGTTTCCTCACGCAAGAACGGACACCGTAGAAAATATTACCGCCGCAATCGGCGTAACGCACGCGGGAATTGATTTTGAAGCGATTGACAAAAAACCCGTATATATAGTCGTTTTAATTTTGTCGCCGCAAAAAGATTCTACTCCGCATTTGCAATTTCTTTCGGAAATGAGCAAAGTTTTATCGAAAGCAAACGTCCGCGAAAAAATAATAAATACGCAAACTCCCGAAGAATTGTATAGAATTTTGGAAGAGAGAGATTGGTAAAAGATGAGTAAAAATTTTGAGTACACGGGTAACGTTTTTGTCGTTGGCGAAAAATAAAAAAAAATGCGTAATTTACAATAAATTTTATCTTTTACCCCCTTTGTTTATGAGAAATAAATTATTTTTGGACAAAATAGAAGTTGGAGTTCTAAATTGTCCAAAAAGGCGGTAAGTATATGATTTACAGAACGTTAGCGATTGAAACTTTGCGATTGGCGAAGAGATTTAGGATAATTGCCGTTACGGGACCGCGGCAATCGGGTAAAACAACTTTATGTAAAACGGTGTTTTCCGAATACGGATATTTTAATTTGGAAAACCCTACGATTATTGAAGAAATTAAACAAAATACTCCCGAATTTTTGAAAAATCACGCCAAAAACGGAATTATATTTGACGAAGCGCAAAAATATCCTGATTTGTTTTCGTATATTCAGGTTTGCGCGGACGAAAATCCCGATTACAGATTCGTGCTTACCGGAAGCAGTAATTTTATGCTTTTGGAAAAAATAACGCAATCGCTTGCCGGAAGAATCGCTTTGCTTACTTT
>WRFX01000216.1 GCA_009787445.1 Chitinivibrionia bacterium
ACCGGCGTAAGTAAAAATTTTCTTTTGGAAGAACGGCAAAAAGCGTTTTCGCAGATTAACACGAAAGATTGTCGAGAAAATTGTAATTTTTGCGGCGTTTGCGGTAAAGAATTAAAAATGCGCTACGCCTCCGTTTTGAGCGTTTCAGAAAATTCGACAATTAAGAAAAATGAATTTGAAAATGAGGATAACTGTAAGAAAAACGAGGAAGTTATACGAACAAAAATAAGAATTTCTTATAAAAAAATTGAACGGGCGCGGTTTATGTCGCACAGAAATCTTATGGATTGCGTTTCAAAGGCGCTCATCGCCTCAAAAACTCCGATTGCGTTTTCGCAGGGATTTCGCAGCCGTCCCAAAATTTCTTTCGCCCAACCGCTGCCGCTCGGAGCAATCGGCGAAAACGAACTTTGCGACGTAACGGTTTTGGACGAAAATGCCGTAAACATTGAAAAAATAAACGCTTTTTTGCCGCAGGGGATTGAATTTTTGTCGCAGAAAGTTATCGGCTCAAAAACGCCGTCGATTGAGCAATCTGTAACGCGGACAAATTGGCGGATAGAAAAAACAAATTCGGATTCGGATATGAAAAAAGCGGTTAAACGTTTTATTTCGCAGGATTTTATAGAAATTAAAACGCGCAAAAAAGAACAGGATATCGTTTTAACAATCAAACCTTCCGAAATTCAAAATTTATCGGCTAACGATTTTGAAATACGGTTTTGTATATCCGCAGAACAAAAAGAACGTCCGAGCGACATAGTAAAAGCGATTTTTCCCGACAATTTGACGTCGGATTTTAGAATTGTTAGAGAAAATTTTATTTTGGAGTGAAAATTTTCTCGCCCGTTTCCGTAGTAGCGACATCAAAATAAAGAAAACGCTAAAAAGATTTTTTTTAACAATTTTTACCAATATTTATCTTGAAAAAATTTCTTTTCCGTTACGCAAAACATTTTCTACAAACGGATTGTTATTATTCATTTCCGATAGAGGAAAAGCGTTCGGCTCTATCAAAATATAGTCGTCGTATTTGATTTTCATATAAAACAGTTCGGAAACTATATCCCATTTGCGCTTGTTTTCAAAATACGAAGAAAAAAAGCAAATATCCACGTCGCTGTCTTCTTTTTGCGTTCCGTTTGCGTAAGAACCGTATAGATACGCTTTATCTATCGGAATTTTACTTGCGACGTCGTTGATATAGGCGTTTGAGTATTTCATTACGGTTTCAATGTCTTTAACCATTTGAAAACCTCCTTTGTTTTGTTTAATATTTCTAACGCTTCGCTCTTTTTTGTTTGCGAACTTAATTTAGATTTATATTCGGGGTATCTGTTATTCAAATAAAAAGCGCTTAAACGGGCAAAAAACATTTTTTCCTCTTCCGAAATCGGTTGCGGCAACTTATTTTCAAATCTTTTAATTAAATTGTTGATATCGTGTATTCTCGGAAAATAATCGTCGAGATATAAAATATACAGTCCTTTTACAATTTTTTCTATCGACTGTTGGCACATAAAAACAACATACAGCCAACGCCCTGTTTTATACATTGCTTCGGCAGTATTCAAATCATATTCGGCAGTATCAAGCCAATAATTATATTTTTCTTCTTTTGTCATCATAGTATATAAAAATACTAATTGCCGCAAAAAAAAGGTACGTATTCTTATACGTACCCCCAATAACAAAATCGCCAATTACAAAACTTTACTTCACCGCAATCTTATGTTTCAACACCGAAACGCCCGCCTGCTTCACGTTAAGAATGAAAATTCCTTTGGAAAGATTGTCAGTTCTCAAACCAGTGGCGTTTATGCCGTTTATTGCGTTTATATCCACACTTTTTACTAATCGTCCTTGCAGATTATAAAGTTGCGCGGTATATGCTTCCGCTTTCAAGTTCAGGTTTATTTGTCCGGTTGTTATTCCTGCAAAACTAATACTTGCCGCCGCTTTGGTTGCCGTAGTTTTCGCAATCGGCGAACCGTCTTCACCTATCGCTTTTATAGAACCGAATTTTTTCCATTCGGGATGGGCGCCATATAAGGAGAGACTTGTTTGCGGAACGTACAAAGTAACGGACGTTGCGTAAATATTAGCCCTACCGCTAGTGAACGCATTTAAAGTCATAACAGGTGGAACTTCACTTAAACTGGTTACAGACGTCAGATATGTGCATTCATAAAACGCATCCGTTCCGATGCTAGCTACATCTTTGCCAATCGTTACAGTCATTAGTCTAGCGCAATTGGAAAATGCATTATTTCCTATAGACATTACGCCATCGTCAATGACTATTCTGATAATAGAATTATTGTAACTGTACCAAGGGGTTCCATTGATAAGACGATAATAAGAATTATTCATATTCCCCGTCCCGCTAATCGTGAGCGTTCCATTGCTCAACGTAGCCGTAACGTTACTCCCATTATTCACTCCGCAATTCCACGTCTGCGCATAACTTCCCGCCGCTATTGCCATCATAACTACCGCAGTAGTCGCCAAATTCTTGATAAAATCAAGTCCTTTCATAAAAACCTCCAATAAAAATTATGCAAAAACGTTATTGTTCTTGCCGAAATTCAATAACTACAATTAAAAGGAGAGTTCGCTTACGGTAAAACCGAAAAGGCTGTCCTGCCCATAATCATAGTTTTACCACAAACGTAGAATATGCCTATTTTTTTATTTAAGGAATAGGAAGGCAGAACAACCCATAAAGGCGTTTTGCCTATACTTAAATAAAAAAATTGCAGAAATGCGGGAATAAAATACCCGACAATTCTACGTTTGTGGTATCGGGAAAATACTATTTATTCCGCAAGCAATGGTAAAAAAAAGTATTTTCCCGTAAAAAAGGAGCAAATATGTCGATAGAATTAAGCAAAAAAAGCGCGAACATTATCCGCTCGCAAATTCGTGAAATGAGTATCGCCTGCAAGGAACAGA
>WRFX01000217.1 GCA_009787445.1 Chitinivibrionia bacterium
GTTTGACAAATATTATTTTATACATATTATAATTTTTCAAAGGAGAAAATTATGCTTAATAAAGTAAAATCCGACAAAGTTGCGTTAAAACCAAACAAACTTATTTTGGCAGGACAACAGATGCTACCGTATCAACAAAAATTGTTTTGGGCGGCATTGTCCGTACTCGAATTTTCAGTAATTAACGACGAACATTATGGTAAATGGAACGATTCTGTAAATAACTTTCTTGAACGCAGTAGATTAGCAAGAATGACGTTTAAGTTTCCTGTAAGTAAAATTTTTGACAACTACGAATCGCTTAAATTGACCGATAACGCCGAATATAAAAAAGAAATAGAAAAAAAAACAAGCGATATCGTCAGACAAGTTTTGTTGATAAAAAGTGAAAAATCATTTAAAGCGATAAGCATTATGAGTTATGCGGAATACATATTCGATGAAGAAACTATTTACGTTCGATTTTCTCCCGACGTTATACCTATCCTTGCCGAAATGTTTGACGAAGGATTCACAAAAGTACATCTCATAAACGTTATGAAATTACGTTCTGGATATTCAATGCGGATTTATGAAATATTGATGCATATAAAAAACTTAAATATATACAAAAATGGTTACACATTGTCTATTAGAGATTTATATTTTTTGTTGGGAATAGATAAAAATATACAGTATAAATTATATGGCGATTTCAAAGAGTTGCTTTTGCGTTGTCGCAAAGAAATAAGGGAAAAAACAGGTTTATCGTTTGATTTTGAGGAGATTAAAGACGGTAAAAAAGTTGATGCGATAAAATTTATAAATGTTAGAGAAGATATAAATTTTAATAAGTTAATTAAGCAAATTTCGCTATTTGATAATACCGAAATTACAGAGAAAGAAATAATTCTTTCGTCGAATCCTAACGAAACATTTTTATTAGACGTTTTAGAAAATCCACAATCGTATATTGTGCAGGAATCGGTAAAAAAAGATACGGATGACAGGCAACTATCTTTACCAATAACGCAATCCGAAATAAAATCTTCGATAAAAAATAAATTTACCGAAGAACAAAACGAAAAATTAGAGGAATACTTTGAAGGAATTTTTAGCGCCGATGAAATAAAATTGGATTATGAATTTGACTATATTGAATTTTATTACAAACGAGCGATGGAATTATATGAAACGGGTAATGTGAAAAATTTTCAAAATTTTTACTATAATTTAATGAAGAAAGACAAATACAAATTTTACGAATTAAAAGAAAAAGAACGGCAGAAAAAAGAAGCCGAAGAAGCGCAAAAAAAAGCGCAACAGGAAGCGAAAAAAAAAGAACAGAAAGAAGCGAAAAAAAAGAAAGCGGCAGAGGAAATAAAGTATAGACGATTAGAAAAAGTGTTTGATTCAATACCCGAAGATATTCGAGAAAAACTATTACAAGAAGTTTATGAGAAAAATTCATTATATAAATCCACTGATGGTAAAATTGGGATATTTGCGAAGTGGGCAGTCGCAGAAATGTTTGAGAAAAATCTCACGCGCTAACGCGCTTGTCAAATCATAATATTTTTTGTCCAAAGAAAATGAAATTATGTAATATTTTGCGTAAAATCAGTTTTTCGTTTTCACTCAAAACTGCCGAATAAATTCGGTTATTTTCTATTCATACCAATGCACCATAGGTGATTTTAAACGGTTGGTGATAGTGGTGATAGGTCTAATTACGCTATACAAGCGGAAAATATAAGAAAAATGATGGTGATAATCTGCTAAAATCACTACTTTTTCACAAAAAATGGTGATAATTTGATAAATATTCACTTAAAGAACATTTATAGGAACGGTGAAATAAAGCAGTATTGGCAAATAGTATTTTATAGCAAACGGAAAGGGAAAATATGGTAAATAAAATAAAATCTTTGTTTTTAGACACGTCAGTTTTTGGCGGCTATTATGATGAAATATTTATGCGAGAAACGCGACTGCTTTTTGATAAAATTAAAGCGGGAAAGTATAATGTTTTTATCTCTGATTTGGTAGAAAAAGAACTAAAAAAAGCCCCCGAAAATGTAAAAAATCTTTTGAATGAAATAAACTATAATTTAATAGACGTAACTACTGAATGTGAAAATTTAGCGGACGAATATATTAAAGAAAAGGTTGTCGGCAAAACAAGCAGAGACGACTGCATTCACATTGCAACCGCGACAATTTTTAAGATTGATTATTTAATTAGTTGGAATTATAAACATATTCTTCGCGCAGAAAAAACTGAAGGATATAATTCTGTAAATTTAAAAAATGGATATAAACATTTAGATATTCATTCACCGAGAGAAATGGAGGTTTATGATGACAAATAGCGACGATAATTTTCGATGGGACTGCATAAAAGGCGTGCGGGCAATTAAAGACGAAATAAGCGCAGAATTAAATGCTATGACTCCAGAAGAAAGACATTTATATTTTGCCGAATTGCGTGAGGAGGCGCATAAATTAAAAGCAGAACGAGATATGAAAAGGGAAAAAGAATCTATGTTAAAAAAAGGTAATGGCAAATAGTATTTTATAGCAAACGGAAAGGAAAAAATGAAAAGAAAAAGCGTTTATATAGAGACCACAATTCCGAGTTATGTAACGGCAAATCCGAGTTATGACAGCGTGAAATTATTACTACAAATAATAGCGCGAAACTTTTGGGAAAACGAGCGGCACAAATACGATTTGTACATAAGCGAATATGTTTGGGAAGAATGCGAAAAGGGAGACCCTGATGCTGCGCATCGGCGGCTCGACTTAATAAAAGACATTCAATTTTTGCCTGTAATACCTGAAACGGAAAAACTTGCAGAAGAATATTTTGAGTATCTAAATATTCCGCAAAAAGCAAAAA
>WRFX01000218.1 GCA_009787445.1 Chitinivibrionia bacterium
CCTTTAAATTCCCACTTTTTTAAGAAAAAACTTGCTTTTGTTTGTGCGCATTTAGTATTTTGCGCGTGGTATATTTTAAAGGGACGTTTAAATTATACCACTTAAAAAGAACTCTAAAAACCCGCTTGTAAAGCAAGTTTCACCGTGTTTTATTAAGATTATTTTTTGAAACAATATCGCGTTGTTTGACGATTTTATATACATAAGTCAAAAAATTAAACATTTTTACGCAGGGAATATAGCGCAATTTATTATTTTTAGGCAAATATTAAGGGAGGAGAATATGATTAAAGAAAAAAATATCCGCGTAAAAGATGTCGAACGGTTTGTTTATCAAACTTTCGGAGAATTGACGGAAAATATTTCTAATCCGAAACGAATCGGTATTGAAGACGCGTTTGGGATGTTTCCCGATATGAGCGCTGATTTTGAAAGGGAAGAAGACAGGGAAATATGAATATAGTAGATACATCTTTGTGGATTGAATATTTTTCTGGCAGATTGGTAAATGAATCGGTAAAAAACGTTGCCGAAGATAAAGTAAATTTGATAGTTCCTACAATTTGTATTTATGAGTTGTATAAAAAATCGCTTATAGAACACGGGGAAACGAGGGCTAAAACTATTGTCGGCATTATGCAAAACGGAACAAACGTAGTTAATCTTGACGAAGAAATAGCGAAAACAGCCGCGATGTTTAGCAAAGAGCATAAACTTCCTATGGCAGACAGCGTAATTTACGCTACGGCAAAAACGTATAATGCGATTATTTGGACTCAAGATAAGCATTTTGAAGGATTAAATTCGGTAAAATATTTTTCTAAAACGAGAAAACATTAACAAACGAAAGGATAAAAAAATGGCGAAAAAAGTAGCGTTGATTACGGGAATTACGGGGCAGGACGGGTCGTATCTTGCGGAATTTTTATTGGAAAAAGGTTACGAAGTTCACGGAATAAAAAGAAGGGCTTCGCTTTTTAACACGCAGCGAATAGACCACATATATAAGGATTTACACGAAACGGACGGCAAATTTGTTTTGCATTACGGCGATTTATCGGATTCTTCAAATTTAACGCGGATAATTCAGCAAATTCAGCCCGACGAAGTTTATAATTTGGGCGCGCAATCGCACGTCGCGGTCAGTTTTGAAAGTCCGGAATATACCGCCGACGTAGACGCATTGGGCGTTTTGCGACTTTTGGAAGCGATTCGCTTTTTGGGACTCGAAAAAAAGACGCGCTTTTATCAGGCGAGCACTTCCGAACTTTTCGGTTTGGTGCAAGAAATCCCGCAAAAAGAAACTACGCCTTTTTATCCGCGTTCTCCTTATGCGGCGGCAAAACTTTACGGATATTGGATTGTAATAAATTATCGCGAAAGTTATGGAATGTATGCCTGCAACGGAATTTTATTTAATCACGAAAGTCCGCGTCGCGGCGAAACGTTTGTTACAAGAAAAATTACTCGCGGACTTGCAAATATTTCGCAGGGACTTGAAAAATGTTTGTATATGGGAAATTTAAATTCGCTTCGGGATTGGGGACACGCAAAGGATTACGTTCGTATGCAATGGCTTATGCTTCAACAGGAAAAACCCGACGATTTTGTTATTGCGACGGGTGTTCAATATTCGGTTAGGCAGTTTATTGATTGGTCGGCGAAAGAACTTGGCATCACTATAAAATTTGAAAACGAAGGTATAAACGAAGTCGGAATCGTAGAAAAAATAGAGGGAGAAAACGCTCCCGCGTTAAAAATCGGCGACGTTATTGTTAAGATAGACCCGAAATATTTTCGTCCTGCGGAAGTGGAAACGCTTTTGGGCGACCCTACAAAAGCGAAAGAAAAATTGAACTGGACTCCGCAAATTACCGTTAGAGAAATGTGTAGCGAAATGGTCAGAGAAGATTTGCAAACTGCCAAAAAAACTGCTTTGCTTAAAAAACACGGTTACGAAACGCACGTCTCGGCGGAGAATTAAGGAGGTTTAGTTATTCCATATTTAAGGTTTCTCTGTGAGTTACGGTCGCGATTGCGGACAAAATAAGTTTGTCTGCAAATATTCTGTAAATTAAAAGCCAGTCCGGCTCTATATGACATTCGCGAAAATTTTCTGTACCGGTCAATTTATGGTCTAAATATTGTTTAGGCAACGGATTTTGAGCGGCTAATATTTTAAGAACTTCATTAAGTTTAGATATGTCTTTTCCTCTTTTAATTAGTCGTTTAATACCTTGTTTCATTTTTTTTGTATATTTGATTTTTAGCACGAATCAGTCCTTTAACATATCTTGAATCGCTTCTTCCGCCGTATCAAAAGGACCGTAAAGGTTCGTATCGTTTAAAGCGTCGTTCATCGCCTCTTCCAAACTCTGTTCGTCTGCGTATTTATCGTATATCGTTTTTGATAAAGGCGAAATATCTGAATCAAATACGAAAGGAAAATGCTCCGTTTGTACCGCCGTATAAACAAACATTTTCATCGCTTCAACGGTATTTAGCCCGTATTTGCCGAATAAATTGTCCGCGGCGAGTTTCACATCGTTATCTACATCTACGTTTAACGTCATACGTTACTCCTTTTTTCATAAAAATACTATTTTCCCGTTTCATATCGCGTAAATTTCAATGTTACAACCGTTTTTTAATGCAATTTTCCTAAATATTTTCCCCAAAACATAAAAAAAACTTGCGCTTTCTTTAATTTTGTTATATATTATGTACAGAGTATATAAAAATTAAAAAAAAATCTAATCGTGCGAAACGAGGATGGATTAAAATTTTTGCAACGCTCACGATTTAGAA
>WRFX01000219.1 GCA_009787445.1 Chitinivibrionia bacterium
ACATTTCTTCGCTTCAATATCCAAACAAAACACATTCAATATCTCTCGATTTCTTCTCAGAAATTCGGGAATGAATTATATACTTGTTTTCCACACTGTCCTCCTAAAATTAACATAAAATAATTTATGCTTAACTAGGATTGAACCAATTTTAATTTGCAACTTTCAACGGACAAAAATAACGGCAATTAAAATTTGCAATTTATCAAACATTCTTTTTAGCGAGTCGGCTCGACTTTCTTTTATTTCAACGGGATTTTCTGGTTTTATTTTTTCAATTATTTCGTAAGCGGCGTCGAATCCCGATTCTATTGCCTTTACCCCTTTTATTCCGTCGTAATATCCGTCCAAATGCAAAATATCGTACGCAATGTGCATAAAAGAAGCCATTTTTTTGTCGATTTTAGCAATATTCGACATATAATATTCTATCGATTTTCGCTGATTTTTACTCGGTTTTGGTATTTCTTTCAAGACAAACCAAGCGTCAAGCGCAAGTAAAACTCCGCTGTATGCTGTTGCGCAAGCCACCCGTATATATTTTTCGTCGGTATAAAGCGCGCCGTCTTTTTCTGCTTTACGCAAAAAATCTTTCGCGTTGTCCATATACCTAATCGCTTCAAAATATTCTTTGCTTAAAAAAACGTCTTGCTCTTCTCGCGTCATTTTTTTCTCCTTTTTTTACTTAATTTATGCCTAAAATAATATTTGCCAAAATAAAAAAAACGGATTCCTCACAAAAAAAGCGACCCGACACAGCGAGCCGCTTTCACAAAAACAAAAAGCCAAAACCATCATTAAAACAACCGACTTACCTGTTTGGCGGATATTTTACTAAAATCTACCATCTCCGACAATTCTGAATCCGAATTGTTATCGTCGCACGGTTTGCCGTCTTCTATACATACCACTCCCGGCAATTCTTTCATAATTTGCTTCAAAACTTTTTCATCGTATTCGATTCTAAGTTTAGGATTACTATTCCTGCCTTCTAAACGGAATTTCGGTCTTGAAGCCGCATTATTGCCTTTTACGCAATAAGCCGCGCCGCGCAAAATCATATTTGGTCCAGTTGAACTAAGATTAAGGTCGCCGTCGCCTCGTTTAACAATTAGTCCTCTTATAAGATTGTTATGTCCAAGTTGCGCGGCGGTTCTTTGGTGTTCAACGAGAATCAAACTGTTACTGTTTGCGCCGCTTACAAAAAGATTTACGGCTCCCCCATTATTTCCGCCGGAATTTCCTTCAATAAGCAAAACCATTTTTCCCGTAAATGCCTCGCTTGCTTCCGCGCTACTGCTGGGGTCGGCAAAAATTGTCGCATATACACTATTGCCGCCAAGCCGTAAAAGCATCCAACCGTCTTCTTCGGGCGGCATCCCGTCATATCTATACAAACTATTAGAAATCTTTTGGTTTTGGTACTCTGTGTTTAAATCTTTTCCCGTGATACCCGTAGCGCTACTTCCCGGCGTTTTATTATTGACGGGAGTAGAATTGGGAGGAAAGGGTAATTTATCCAAAAAGATATTTATCGACGGCGGTTCATTGCCCATTTCCAATTTACTTAGTATTTCCTGCGTAGTTATAGTAGTATAAGTAGTATTATCTTCAATAGTAACGCTTTCTCCCGAAATCGTTTTTGTTTCATTGTGCATATCAGAAAGTTTGGTCTCGCTTTTTTTAGCATTCCAACCGGATTCGTAGCTCATACTTCCAACAGTATCATAAATCGCAACGTTCGTATAATATAATTTAGGAAAATCTGTTGCGTAATTACCCGTTTTACCGTGTTTTGGCTTAAAAGTCCATTTATTATTATCATTACTATTAGGGGTTTCCATTCTTATGGCTCCGTTTAAGTATACGTCGTCGTAAAAATTAACACTGCGAGCGGTTCCTGCCAAGAACACGGACGTTTCTAAACCGACTTTTCCGTAGAATTCATTTGCGCCATCGCTAAACCACCGACGAACGTTCAAATAAGGCGCGTTACCGGTTACGCCATTTACTATGCCAAAATATGCGGGACCATAAAATTTAGACCCTTTTAACACACCGACATTGGTAGATTGCGTTCCCGTAGTGATAGTGTCTCTAAGTCGAAATTCGCCGCCGTTTGGGCTCAATGCGCTATTGCCAAATTCGTTTTCTTGCGAATTTATCATTCCGCTGCCCTTAAAAAACGTATCTCCCGTCGTTTTATTATCTACACCTGTTACAACTAACGGCAGGTTTATTTCATCCATACCGCCGCCCATATAAAGCGCGCTTTTCGGAAAATTTTCTTCTACTTCTTCCGTCCATCCGTGAACCTTATAAAACGCGACGTTTTTTGCGCGGCTCCCGCTTCTGTCTATCGATTCGCATTCTACCATCATATTTATAACGGGCGGGTCTTGCCGTAATCCCGAAAAATCTACATTTACCACTCTTGCGCGAAGTTTGTTTCCATTTTGGTCTTGATAATACCCGCTTGTGCCAGATGGCTCTATTTTGTCTATAACGCCTAAATCAAGATATTTTTCTTTTTCCCATTGTTCTTTTTCGCTGTTAGGAATGGTTAATTTTCCGTTATAAATTTTGTACCATTTCTCAATAAGGTCGACAAATTTTTGTGTTTTTAACGGCTCATTCACCGCCAAAACCAAGCCGCCAGTCGCGCCATATCTCGCCAATTCCGAAGAATATCGCAGAGAAGAATCCGCTTTTTCTTTTTTCGCCATACTCAAAACGAGCGACCCCATCGCTCCCACGCAAACAAGCGCCATAAGCACATACAACATAGATACGCCTTT
>WRFX01000220.1 GCA_009787445.1 Chitinivibrionia bacterium
GCATATCGTCCACGTTAAGCGGCGGCGGTGTAAAGGCGGCGTTCGCGGACAGTTTCACGGTAAACAAGGATATGAGCGAACTCTCAGTATTGGCGCAAAACACGCAATATCTGCAGGAGTTCGCCAACCCGCTTGATATGGCNGACACATTGGGAATGAAACACACGTTCGATTCGTGGGAACAGCGAAGCGCGGAGAAAAATACTGTTACTGAAATTGTACGNATTCACAGAAATTGGTTGCTGCTTACTATTGTATTATGTTTATTCGCGGTTGAATTAATACTGCGCAGAAAATGGGGCGTTGATTAGAATTATGGATTTACGCTTACACAACGATTCAGCGAACATTCCGGCGGCAGTTCACCGAGAAATACGTCTTTTTATTTGCGAGATATGCCAGTCTAAATTCTCGCCTTGAAGATACGGGTCGTTCTCATACGCCTGCGAAATTTTGTTTTTCAAACTGTCTAAGACTCCAACAAGACTACCAATATAACGCGATGTACTGTCAATGCACTGTTCTCGCTTCAACCCGTACTCGCTCAAATAAATATCTTCCGCCCGTTCCAAAAGCCCGTTTTCGAACTTGTTGATTGTCCAAAAGGTTAAATCTAAATCGTATGGAATTATACGGAATTTGTTGTCCTTTTTTGCGTTGTAGATATGAATATTGTTCGTAATTCCATCAAAATTACCTATCACCGAACTGATAAAAGAATACTTGGCGGCGTTTTCTATATTCAAAATGTTTTTTATTTTTTCGCTGTCGTTTTTGTCCAAAGCGGAAATCAAAGTATTCAAATCATCGTAATTCACCGAACTTTGAGGTACGAGTTTTTCAAAATCCACTGCCGAATTGTGCCCGTCTTTGAATGTGAACATCCCGCCGTATCTGATACGATAAAGTGAATTTATTCCTATACTCCGGCGTTGAAAAAACTTTTCGTCAATCGGCTCGCGGGAAATATAAAGGCCTTGATAAATATTATTTATGCTCAACGCTACGAACTCAGTTTTCTGCACAAGAAAACCGCCAAATTTTTCAAACGCAATATTGGCAAAAACTTCTTTGCAATAACTTTTGTCGATATTTGACGCGACATAATGCCAATCACCGCCGTCAGTCTTAATATGAAAAGACGGCTTCGGAAGAGCCCGTGATGAGTTTCCGCGCCTTCGGATTTTACCCGATTCTTTTATACCGCCTCTTTCTATTGTTATCGCCGCATATTCGTTTAACAATGCGTTTTTTTTCAAATCGGCAAAGTCGCTTTCACGCATTTCAATAGCGACATGCGGCAAACCGAATACCTCCGAATGGGTTTCATTATCAATCTCCGTACAGGAAATGTTAAAGAATATTACTGTAATGTAAAGTGCGTATTTAAATATCTTCATTTCAAGTTTCATATTCACCACGTTACAAAAAGCTCAGTTAAAACCCTTTCGCTTACTATCTGCGGACAATTTGACGTTTGATTATTAGCCGTCAAAATTATATCAAAGTTTGTCCGCCATTGCAAACGGTCTTTCGGGTCAAAACAAAAATTTATTCCCGGACGCGCCTGCCAATATGCTGTTTTAACAGCAAAGGATTCATTAAAATATGAGGCTTCATAGAGCGGAACTATTTTGTTCAAATGTTTCCATTTGACCTCTATCGGAAAACTCTCCTGAAATCTCAATCCAATAAAACTTGTGCCTTCACTTTCATTATAGCCGTATTTTTCAGGATTTTCACCCCAAAAACCCTCCAATTCAAAATCGGTGATTTTACCGTCAAACTCCATCCCCAAATTACCGAAAAAAGCGTTGTCCGTTTTTTTCGAACCATCTTTTTTCCAATAACGTTCATACATTCCGGCAGCGGCAAATTTTATTCCTCGGATTTGTTGGGTAAGCAGTGTTAAATTCACGAATTTTCTATTCGAACCATCTACGGCAAATCCGCCAATAAGCGTGCACGACGGAAAATTATAACGGTACTGAGCTGTAAAATCGTGGCCAAGCAGAAAATAATCTTCCAAAATATCATTTATCATTGATTCTTTTATGAATAATTCTTCTTTTTTCATCTCTTCCAACGAAAACATTTTCTTCATAAACCCCAAACGGGCGTTGGAATTATCGAAATTGTAGCGGGCAAATAATTTTTTTAAATTCAGGTCTGTAAAGCGGTGGTCAAACTCCAAGTCGAATTCCAATTCTACGCTGTCGGCAGGCAAAATTTTCAATTCGGCCTCAACGATGCCTATTTGATTCCGCCTGAGGTCGTTTATTACATTGCCGCCAAGTCCGCCAACCATTCTATAATCAATTCCGATTTCCGCTTTTCCGCCAAATTTCACTTTCTCTTTTTTCTTGTTTTCGTTCTGCGAAAAAGCAAGCGAGAAAATTAAAATTATAATGATTAAAACTTTTTGTTTCATAGTTATAATAAACCCCTAAAAAATCACGTTGACAATGGCAAAAACCACTGTCAACATTAGCTAACAACGCGGGCGGCGGATTGCCACCCCTGCGAAATTGATTTTGACTTTAACGTTTTGACCGCATTTATAAGGTTGGGTAGGGCACGCCCCGCAGGGGCGGGGTGCCCTCCATAATTGTAGGCATTGTGCCCTCCAAACCTTATATTATTACGCCTTCTGCAACCTCTCCCTCTCCGTATGCGTCTCGCCCAAGAACACCTTTTTCAGGAATCCTGTTATCGTGTGCGAGACGCCGTCTATTATGCTGTAAAATACCGGCACTACGAAGAGCGTCAATAACGTAGACGACGCCAACCC
>WRFX01000221.1 GCA_009787445.1 Chitinivibrionia bacterium
ACCCTCTCGTACCTTATTATTCATAAGAATAAAATATAATGCGGTACGTACCAAAATAGCGAAATTATTTTGAATTTTTGAAATTTTGTTTTTCATATCGTATTTCCTTTCATTCTTTTTTGCCTGTTTTTTGGCAAGTTTTGGTTAAATTTTGAGTAGTAATATAATATTTATACAAGTAAAAAGTCAAGAAGAAATTATAATAAACGCAAATTTTATTTATCGCCAAATAGTATTTTCTTTTTCAAATACTCCAAAAGGAAGAAAAATATATGAATGAACAAAAAGGCGAAATAGTTATTTATCAAAACGATGAAAATAACGTATCGGTTAACGTAAAGTTAGAAGATGAAAACGTTTGGCTGACGCAAGCAAATTTAACGGAGTTATATCAAACGAGTAAATCAAATGTCAGCGAACATATTAAACACATATTTGAAGAGGGAGAATTGAACGAAATTTCAGTTGTTCGGAAATTCCGAACAACTGCCGCAGACGGAAAAAATTACGAAACAACATTTTACAATCTTGACCTTATTATTTCATTGGGCTATCGCATAAAAAGCCGTATTGCCACTCAATTTAGAATTTGGGCGACTCAACGATTGAAAGAATATATCGTTAAGGGCTTCACTATGGACGACGAACGTTTGAAAAATAACGGCGGCGGTTCTTATTGGCGCGAATTGCTTGAAAGAATACGCGATATTCGTTCTTCTGAAAAGGTATTGTATCGTCAAGTTCTGGATTTGTACGCGACAGCGGTTGATTACGATAAAAAAGCGGAAGAGACCGTAGAATTTTTTAAGATAGTGCAAAACAAACTCCATTACGCCGCGCACGGACATACCGCCGCCGAAGTGATTTTTGAACGCGCCGACAGCGAGCGTCCTTTTATGGGACTGAATTCGTTTTCAGGCAAGGAAGTAACAAAAAAAGACGTTACCATAGCCAAAAATTATCTAGACGAAAAAGAATTAAAAATATTGAATAATCTTGTTTCGGGATATTTTGATTTTGCCGAAATACAAGCGATAAAACATAGTCCGATGTATATGGCGGATTACATTAAACATTTGGACAAAATACTTTCTTCCGCAGGAGAAACTGCTTTACAAAACGCGGGTTCCGTTTCTCACGAAGAGGCGGTAAATAAAGCCCTTGCCGAATATAAAAAATATCAGGTTAAAGTTTTATCTCCCGTTGAAGAAGATTATTTGAATACGATTAAACGTTTGGAAAAGAAAATCGGTAAAACGAACAACAATAAATGCCAAGTTGCCGCAACCGCCGAAGGCGAATAACAAATTAAAGACCTATACCGATTTTCAACGAAATAGCAACGTTTGTTTTCTTTTCATATCCTCTATACTCATAATCATATAATATTCTTCCAGCAAGGTTAGAGATTGGTTCAGTGGCAACTAATTTATCGTAATCCGCAGTCCGTATTTTTAAGCCGATAGAAACCCACTCGCCGAACTTTGCAACTCCAATTGACGGATTAAATAAAAAATCTCTGGAATAACCAAAGTGATTATTCACATACCCTATATCGCCGTCAAAAAACGGAGTCGGACCGTTACCGTTTGGAAGAAAATAAATTCTCGGTTTAAAATACAACAATAGCATAAATTTCGGGTATTCATAAGAATAAACAATATCGTTATAAGAAACATTTTCAAGCAACTGATAATACCCATCGAAATTCATAATAAATGGCGATGGCGGCGGTATAGTTCCTCCCGCTCCAAAACCAAGAGCAAGAGAAAAATGCTTATTTATTGTCGCTCCAAAAAACATATTACCACCCATAAAACCTATTCCATATTCTCCAAGACCAAAAGAATATTCATAATCCATTCCGAAAAAAAACGCGGATTTTTCTATAATTTCGCTATCGACTTTATTTCTCATTGCAATACTGCTTGGCGACATATATCCGGCAATACCGTTGATATGTAACGCTTTTCCGATTATGGTTCCCGATACGCTATTGCTGTCTAATACTGTGTTTTTTCTTGCTACGATAGTAATTCCGCTTGCAGCACCATTTTTGTTTCTTTTTATGTTTCCGTTGAACAAACAATTTTTTATCGTTGTTTTATCTGCTACACCGCACAAACCACCGCTACCTGCATTAGCGGAAACATTGCAATTTCTTATAATCGAATTTTTGCTGCGCGACACTATGCTTGCAAACCAAAAATATGAGTGAGAAATGTTAAGATTTTGAATTAAAGCGTTTTTAGTAGCAATAAACAAAGGCAGTCCGTACAATCCTCTAATATAATGTCCGTTGCCGTCAAATTTCCCTTGAAATTTAGGCAACTTATAATAAATAGAACCTAAAATAGATGTTGATTTTGAAAAAAAATAGTTTTTTTCTTCAAAATCTTTCGGCTTTATATTTTGAGACCAAGTATCGCTGTCCGTCGTGTCAAAAACAATTATATCCGTTTTTAGATGAACTTCTTTGCCCTCAAATGTAACATTTTTCCAAAGCAATCGTTGAAATTCCACAAAGTCGTTCAAATTGTTAATTTCTAAAATTGTTTTACTTTCATCATACCAATATGAATCTATGATTTTAGCGGGTTTTTTAGCGGCAAAACAAAAACCGACCGACAATAAAACGATAATCAATACCGCAAACTTCGCGGGGGGGGGGACCGTCTCCTCGTACCTTATTATTCATAAGAATAAAATATAATGCGGTACGTACCAAAATAGCGAAATTATTTTGAATTTTTGAAATTTTGTTTTTCATACCGTATTT
>WRFX01000222.1 GCA_009787445.1 Chitinivibrionia bacterium
TTTCCACTCCAAAATCCTCGAACGAATTATATACTTGTTTTTCATTCTGTCCTCCATAAGTTTAACATAAAATAATTTATGCCTAACTTATCTTGAACCTTAATTTTTACAAGTACTAACGGTTCTGGGTCGTCTTCAAAAGTCAAAATAAGCGTATTGCCGCTTATAGAGTACGTTGCCGTTCTCGAATGTATCGCATCTATTGTATTCCACTTTCCATCGTCGTAAATATGAGTCATTTTTAACGTTAGCGTAGTACCGCTTGTAGTATAAGTTCCTCGCACCGATTCCATAAATTCAAAACTTCCGTTATCAAACGTCAATATGTCCGTCAATACGCCGTCTACTTCATGTACGTATATTCCGTTGAGTGCGTTTGTTTTGTTAATCGCTGTATTTTCTATTGTTTTACGAAAACCAATGTACCAAAAATTTTCATACCGATAATTATCATAAGAATTAACTTTACCATAATCTGAAACTTTATAAGTAGTACCTGTGTATATTTTGTTTGGAGAATACACAAAAAATACCACGTCGCTTCCTATGTTTTTAGCGTATTGTCTTATGTCTATCATATCTTGTTCGTTTGGTACTAAAGCGTCTTTCCAAGAAGATTCGCCGAGTAATTTAGTTTTTTCGTATATAAATTTTGGAACTTCGTCCTTACTTGAATACTTATAAATTTTCACTTCCTCTGCATTCGGTATTGGCTCTACTTGTTCATAACCGTTAAAATTTTTTTCAATTATAGGAATTATCGGGAAATTGACATAAGTATAGCATCCCGCGACAAACAATAAAATTCCCGCCAAAATCGTGGCAAAAATAGATTTTTCCATAAGAAAATCTCCTTTTAAAATTGGGTAAATAATTAAATAATGAGGAGAATTTGCCAAAGATGGCTGTTCCGCCCATAATCATACATTTTACCACGAATGATGAAAATATCCATACTTTTATAAAAGAAAACAGGAACAAGAGATAGAACAGCCAAAAGCAGTTCGTTCCTGTTTCTCAAAAAAAATAAAGATAAACGGCAGGACTTTTCCTACCATTCATCATTCGTGGTATCGCTAAAATACTATTTGGTTTTCGGGGAAATGGGAATTTTCTACATTGCTTCTTACAAAAAACAATAAAAATTTTAATATTTTCTGCGTATTTCCATTTTTTTACTATGCCCCTTTGCTTATAAACAAAATGATAATAAAATTATCATAATAAGTATAATTATGCTACCTATTGCGCCAACTGCGCCGCCGACATAAAATCCTAAAAAGAAATCCGACGTTTTTTTTACTTGATTATCTTCCGCTTCTTTTGTTTTTCTATTTATTTTTGTAATTATAAATAAAATCAACAAAATTAAAAGTTCACAAGCAAAAAATTCTCTGAAAGTATACTTTATTCCAAAAGAATTGGAGATAAAAAACAAAACGTTGTTAAAAGCGACAAAAGCCGAAAATCCGTAAATTGTTCCCATTTTTTTTGACGATATTTCAATTTTTTCGTCGTTCAAATTGTTATTATTTCGGTTAAAATAATAAACAAAACACAATATGGCGCAAATCAAATTCGGTATTATTAAGATAATTATATCGTATTTATAAAGTTCTGTAATATAAATAATTATGTCCAATAATATCGTGAAGTGCAATAACCTTAAATATGTATCGCTATAATCGTTTTTATCTGATTTTCCCAAAACAAACAATAAAGCGTCGACTAAATTTATAAGGCAAAAATTAAAAGAAGCGACAAATAAAAAAGTTCCCATACAAAGAAACAATATAAAAATCAAATCTATAAGTACGGGGTTGCCGCGTAGAGCCATTGCCGTAATTGGCAACATTATAGCGAGAGAGTATGTCAACGTAACTATTATTCTTAATTTCATTGTATTTTTCCTTAATTTTTTCTAAAAAATAATATTTTTCCGTCAAAAACGTCTGTTTTTTTACGTAAAATAAGAAAAAAACTAACTCTTTTACCAAATATACTTGACAGACGTAGTAATTTTCCGTATAATATAATGTGAGAGACAAAGTATAAGGAGGAACAAGTGGAATCGATATTATCTTCGGATTTATTGAGAGGACACACGGACGCTATAGTTTTGCGCGTTCTTATGAAAGGCGACGCTTACGGTTTTGAAATTTACAATCGTATAATTGAAAAAACCGACGGACGATACGAACCGAAAGAAACGACTTTGTATTCAAGTTACAAGCGGCTTGAAGCAATCGGCGCGGTCGTTTCGTATTGGGGAGACGAGACGCAGGGCGCACGGCGGAAATATTACAGCGTAACCGCCAAAGGACGGGAATTGTTTGAACGGGATTTGCGCGATTGGAAATTTACGCAGAAAATTATTAACGATTTATTGGAGGAATAAAATGGAAACGAAAGAATTTGTGGATTCGCTTTTTAAGGGCTACGAAGAAACGGCGGCGCTTGCGGATTTTAAGGAAGAACTGCTCGCCAACCTTAACGCGAAAATCGAATGTCTCGTAAAAAAAGGCGAAAACGCGCAAGCGGCTTATGAAAAAGCGCGCGCCGAACTTGGCGACGTATCGGCGTTAGCCGACGAACTTTCGCTGAAAAAACGGAAAGAAGTTTTTGAGGAAGTTTATATGGACGTCAGAAATTTTATGGACGCAAAAAGAGTGGCGGGCTATGTGGCGTGCGGAATGTTGGCGCTTTTTGGAATTATTACGGCGTTTATCGT
>WRFX01000223.1 GCA_009787445.1 Chitinivibrionia bacterium
GTTTCGTCGCCACAACTTCTATTTTGCCGCGCCGCCCGTTTTCGTGGTAATTCAACGCTTCTTCTTTCGTAAACATTTCGTCCTTCTGTTTCGTTTTTTTGTAAAATTCACAAGAAAATACATTATAACCGATTGGCAAGTAGTATATTGCGGAATGTTTTGTGTATAAAACAAATAAATTAAGGATTCCGAAATGAGCAACACTATAAAATTATCAATAGGCAAAGCGAAATTACAGATAAACGATAAAACGGCTGAACTTCCTATTATTCAGGGGTCGGACGGCGGATTGGGAGTTGATATAGCGACCCTTCGCGCGCAAACGGGAGCGATTATTTACGATAACGGTTTTAACAACACCACTTCTACTTTGAGCGGTATTTCATATATTAACGGCGAAAGCGGAATTTTGCGTTACCGCGGTTACGCTATCGAAGATTTGGTTCATTACGCGAGTTATCGCGAAGTCGCGTATCTTATGGTGAACGGTAAACTGCCGACGCTCAAAGAAGCGAATCAATTCAGCGCCTATTTGACCGAACATTCGATGATTGACGAAGATATGCACCATTTTTTCGCAGGATTTCCTCGAACTTCGCATCCGATGGCGATTTTGGCGGCAATGGTAACGTCGCTTTCGAGTTTTTATCCCGAAATTGCGCACGACGACGTAAACTTTACGATTACGGCGGCGCGTCTGATTTCAAAAGTCCGTACGATTGCGGCGTTTTCATACAAAAAATCGAGGGGGTTGCCTGTTGTTTATCCGCAGGCGCATTTGTCATACGTGGAAAATTTTCTGAATATGATGTTCAACACTCCCAATCGTCCGTACAATATAAAAAGCGAAGAAAATCAACTCTACGTAAATATTCTGGATAAACTTCTTATTCTTCACGCCGACCACGGACAGAACTGTTCCACAACGGCGGTAAAATTAGTCGGTTCGACACAGGCGAATTTATACGCGGCTGTTTCGGCGGGGATTTGCGCGTTGTGGGGACCTTTGCACGGCGGAGCGAATCAGGCGGTTATAGAAATGCTTGAAAATATAAAAGAGGACGGCGGAAACGTAGAAAAATATATAGAAAACGCAAAAAACAAGGACTATCGGCTTATGGGTTTCGGACACGCGTTATATAAAAGTTACGACCCGCGCGCGACGCTCGCCAAGGAATTGTTGGACGATTTTTTATCGAAATGCTCAATATCCGAGCCGCTTTTTGAGATTGCGCAGGAATTGGAGCGGCGTGTGCTTTCCGACGACTATTTCATAGAAAGAAAACTTTATCCCAATATTGATTTTTACACGGGTATTATTTACAAAGCGCTCGGAATACCTACGAATATGCTTACCGTGATGTTCGTTCTCGGACGGCTTCCCGGCTGGATTGCCCAATGGCGGGAATTGATGGGTTACGGAATTAAAATTTTCCGTCCGCGTCAGATATACATCGGACCGGGCGCCGTAGAATACGTTAAAATGGAAGACAGGGTATAGTTTTGCTGCTTGAAGACGCGGTAAAAAACGGCGCGTTGCCCGAACTGGAATTTTTTGATTCGCCGTTTTCGCCGCAAAACACAAATTCGACGGTAAAAATCGTCTTTCCCGAATTTACCTGTCTGTGTCCCAAAACCGGATATCCGGATTTTGCGTCCGTCGAAATTTATTATCTGCCCGACAAAAAGTGCGTCGAATTAAAATCGTGGAAACTGTATCTTAATTCGTTCAGAAATATCTCCACGTTTCACGAAAGGGTCGTCAATTTTCTTTTTGACGAATTAAATAAAAATTTACAGCCGAAATGGCTTCGGGTTGTGGGCGATTTTTTTCCGCGCGGCAACGTGAATACTACGGTCGTAATGGAAAGTCCTACCCCTCGTCCCGATTGCGCCGAATCGGTTTTTGAAAATTCAAAATCTCGCGCCAGAAGTTTTTAACCGCGTAAAGCAAAGAACGCTTAAATTTTGTAAAACACTCTCAATTCGGCGGAGTCGGTAAGCAAATTTACTTTCTCGATTACGATTTTAAGGACGTCGAAACCGAAACGCTTTTTCAAATCGGCGTGAAGTTCTTGTCTTTTATCTTTCGCCAAAAGTTTGGTGTTGTCGTAAACTATTGTCGTCTGCGCCGAGTTTGCGTTAATAAAAATCTTTTCACAAAAGAAAATTCCCGCGCAAATTAAAACGTCGGCGAGTAAAATTTCAATAACGGGCAACTCTATCGTGGCAAGCGAATTTATTACGCCCAAAATTATCGACGCGAACAAAAAAGTCATTTCGCGAACTTGTATCTGCTCCGTCCTGAAACGCAAAATAGATATTATCGCGAAAAGCCCGAAAGCAAAACCCGTTTTAATTTTTACGCTCGCAAGTAAGGAAGCCGCCGTAAAAATCAAAATGTTCGATACGAAAAAACTGAAAGAAAATTCTTTAATTCTGTGTTCGTTTGCATAAATTACGCAAATTAAAATTAAGGCGAAAACAAAATTTATAACGAATCTAACAGCAAAAAACGCTAAAAAACTCAAATCGTACGCTTCCAAATTCAAAATCATTATAATTCCTTCCTTTCGCTTTCAAAAACCATATTTCTTATTTTCGGTAAAAATATATTTTTTTTGACATCTTTTTTAGTCAGACAAATTCCGACGCAGTATTTTGAAAATCCGCTCGACTCTATGTGTTTTGAGCGTAAATATTCTTGTGAAAAAGTTCTTTCACCGCTT
>WRFX01000224.1 GCA_009787445.1 Chitinivibrionia bacterium
CCCCCGCGAAACTCGCGGTTTTAATTTTTGGAAACTTAAATTTAACATATTTTTCTTTTTTCCTTTCTTCTTTTCTTTTGAAAACAGTACGCGATTTTCGTCGCGTTTTTTCCATATTGTATTTCAAAAATGTAAAATCTAAACACAAAAGGAGTGTTTTATGAAAACGGTTTCTCTTATCAAAGTTTTTTCGACGACTCTTGTCGTCGCGGCGGGTGCGCTTGCGCAAACGATTTGGAACGGTACGGCTAATACAAGTTGGTATAACGCCGAGCAGAGTAGTTTTACTATAACGACCGCCGAACAGTTGGCGGGATTGGCGGAGTTGGTAAACGACGGTAATACTTTTTCGGGTAAAACGATAAACCTCGACGGCGATGTCGATTTAGACAATAAAAATTGGACGCCCGTCGGTAGTTTTAGCAACCAATTCAAAGGAACGTTTGACGGAAATAAAAATTCCGTGCAAAATCTTTCCGTGCAAAATCCTAACACGGGACAACATTACGGCAATAACGAAGGTTACGCGGGATTTTTCGGCTATATCGGCGACGGCGGACAAATAAAAAACGTCTTATTAAACGTTACAAACATAACAACGGGCGCGGGTACAAATTTAGATTATGCTTACGCGGGCGGTTTGGCAGGATTATATTCCTCGACAAAAACAATAGAACATTGCGCAGTAATTATTAGCGGCTCCGTTTCGGCTTCGGCGCAAGGATTCGCCTATTCAGGCGGATTGGTCGGATTCAGCGAAAATAATATTACCGTCAACAATTCATACGCAAACGGCACAGTTTCGGCTTCGGCGCAAATAGACGATTCCTATTCAGGCGGATTGATAGGATATGCCGAAGTTACATCGTCTCTTACAAACTGTTACGCAAACGTAACAATTACCGCGACGGGAAGCGGAAATAAATATATCGGCGGAATTTTTGGCGCATATTATTCGGGAACGAATACTTCCGTATATTACAATTTGGCAATAGCAAAAGCGGCGGGACACGGTACGCCAAGCGGAATTATCGGAATAACGTCCGCGCAGATAAAAACTGAATCGAATTTTAGCGGATGGGATTTTGCTAATCTTTGGGAAATAAACCCAAGTATTAACGACGGATATCCGTATTTGCGCGCGTTTTATAGCGTAAAAATAAAGCAGAATCCCGACGGGAATCGTCCGTTTCCGCAAGCGGGAAAATTTGAATTTGGCGGAACCGTAATTAAACCCAACATAACGCAAGAAGAACTAAACAGCGACATTTTGACAAAGTACAATAATTATAGAGACGCTTATTTAAAATCTGTACAGGCAAGCGACGGGGAAAGATATTACGCTTATGCGACCGGCGAAGGCAATAGCAGTGGCGCGCAAGAAGTAACGCTATCGGAAACGCACGGATACGCAATGATAATTTTTGCGCTTATGGCTGGCGTAAAAGGAGACGAAAAAGCGATTTTCGACGGAATGAACAGATTGAGAAAAGCGCAAAAATCAACGATAAACGCGAATTTAATGTCGTGGATAGTAACCGACCCCGCTTCAAATAAAGGTCCCGACGATTCCGCTACCGACGGCGATTTGGACAACGCATACGCGCTTTTATTGGCTTATAGACAATGGGGAGACGAATCGTATTTAAACGACGCAAAAACGCTTATTGCGGCAATTAAAAGCGCCGAAATGGGAACAAGTTCCAAAAGACCGCTTTTAGGCGATTGGCAAAAACATTATAATATGGGCGAATTAGCCACAAGAAGTTCGGACTGGATGCCCGGACATTTCAGAGCGTTTGCCGAAGCGACAAAAGATAATTTTTGGCTTGAAGCGGTTGATACGGTTTATAAACTTATAAGCCAAGTATCAAATCCTACAACGGGACTTATTCCCGATTTTGTAACGGGAAGACCCGCCGTACCAGACCCTAACGCCGGCGGAACAGAAGAAGAATACGGCGCCATACATTATTTTTATAACGCTTGCCGCGACCCTTGGCGACTTGCCACGGATTATTTTCATCACGGAACACCCGCCGCAAAAACGCAGATAGACAAAATAAGTACTTGGTTACGAGGAAATACGCGCTCAAATCCCGATAATATTAAGGATGGATATAAATTAGACGGTACCGCGCTTCTTTCCAGCGACGAAGCCAACTTGGCGTTTGTTGCTCCTTTTGCGGCGGGAATGATTGCAAATCCGAGCAATCAGGTATTTTTGGATAATACCTATGTCGTCGTTAATCAAGACCTTGAAGAAGAATACTTTCACGACGATAAACAAAGTTTTGAGCCCAATACTTACGCCGCGGCAATACAACTTTTGAATATGCTTTTAATTTCGGGCAACTGGTGGGCGCCGTATTCCGCGCAAAAAGTTGAACAACCGACGGTTTCTATTTTTAACGTCGCAAACAAAAAAACGTCGGCAAATATCGGTTTTGCAGGAATAAGAAACGGACAAATAAACCTGAATTTGAAATCGGGAACTTACACGGCGCAACTTTATAATTTGCAGGGACGACTGATAAAAAGCGTCGAAATTAACGCGACAAACGGCATAAACGCAACTAATTTGAGTATAAATAATCTTTCAAAAGGAATATTTATACTTAATGTGAAGCAAGCGGGAACGTCGGTGTTGCAACAAAAAATTACGGTTAAATAGTTTTTTGCAGGCAAGTTTTTTATTTTGGGAGATGTATTTTTGTGAAATAC
>WRFX01000225.1 GCA_009787445.1 Chitinivibrionia bacterium
GAAGTATTCAAGGAACTTATACATTGCTTAAACACAAGCGGCGTTAAGTATCTTTTAATCGGCGGTTGGGCGTTTAGTATATATGCCGAACCGAGAGCGACGAAGGATATAGATTTCCTTGTCGCCGTCGACGATGAAAATCTCAAAAAACTGCACAAGGCGTTACTATTGTTCGGTGCGCCGCCTGTAGATATGGAAAGTTTCAAAACGGTTGACGATATTATAAAGTTCGGCAGTTCGCCGAATCGCGTTGATTTTGTGAAACTTGCCGACGGTATTGATATAAACGATTGCTTTGAACGCAAAAATATTATTGATTTCGACGGAGTCGGCGTTAATGTTATATCCAAACAAGACCTTATTAAAAACAAACGAGCCAGCGGGAGATATCAAGATTTAGCGGATTTGGAAGAACTTGAAACGCAGATTTCATAATGTTTGGGCAGCGGTCGCAAAATTTACTTAATAAAACCGAAAAACCGCCATAAAAAATAAAATTTTTCAAAATTTTTCCCCATATAATTCATACCAATATAGTATTTTACTTTACGGATTTTTTGAATTAATTTACAAAAAGCGGAGATAAAAAATGCGCGAAATTATACAAAACTCTTCTAAACGCTTGACTTTTGCGGCGGCATTTAGTATTTTATACATTATGAAGGTCTTCGGTCTTCGGTCTTCGGTCTTCGGTCTTCGGTCTTCGGTCTTCGGTCTTCGGTCTTCGGTCTTCGGTCTTCGGTCTTCGGTCTTCGGTCTTCGGTCAAGAATAATATAATCTTAAAAATTCCTTTTTGTTTTTATCGGTTTGAAGAAAATTTACGTCGATATTTTTCTATTTATAATCATATACTTTTTCAGAAAATTTTCAAAATTTATACAATTACAGCAGATACAGTGGAAAACGCTTTCCAGAAAACATTACGATTATAATGAATTGGATAAAGCGATAAAGTATTTTGAGAAGGGCGAGCAACTGCCAAGAAAATACAAAGACCATTCTTTGAGCGGCGATTTGCAAGGATACCGCGAATGCCACATTCGTGATAACTGGCTGCTAATATATTCCGTTAACGAACGGGAAATAATTTTAGAACGAACGGGAAATCACGACGATTTGTATAAAAGAAAATAAAATATTTCAAAAATTTTTCCCATATTACCGTAGAAATAAATTATTTTACCCTTACCACAAATGGCTGGTTGTCGGAGTTTTCTCGTCAATCGTCGTTTTTTTTATTTTGTAACAACAAGGTAAGAATACCTCTTTTGAGGTTGTTCTGCCCTGCCTTGTTGTTCAAACAATGCTACGACATATTCGGCCGTTTGTGGTAAAACTATCGATTATGAGCAGAGCAACCTTTTCGGTTAATTTCCTCAACAATTTGTAGTTTTTATAACTTTCGGCAACAACAATAACGTTTTTGCAAAAATAAAATTTTAAGGAGTGTTTTATTATGGGTAATCTGAAAAAGTATTTTTTGTCGATAACCGTTGCTTTGAGCGGCATTGCGTTATCGGGATGCGCGACGACTATGAGCAATTCGCTGATAAGTATCGACGCGAACGCGGATTGGGAAAGACCCGCTTTAACGGCGGATTTGGACGTGAGTTCCGAAAAAGTGGTCGGAATTGCAACGGGTAGAAAAGACAAATTAAACGAGATTAGAAAAGTTGCGATGTTGGACGCTTTGGTAAAATATAACGCGGGGAAATTGGATAAAGGCATTGCCGATTTGATTGTAGAGCCGACGTATTTTTACGAATACGACGGACTTGGCGGCGTAAAAGTAACGGTTATAGGATATCCCGCAAGATACAAAAATTTTAGGATGATAGAAAAGCCGTCGATTCCTTTGAACGACGCGGGCAATACTCCTCCTCAAACGATTCTTAAAACGACGAAACATTTGCAGTATTCTCAAAACAAAGAGAAAAAACCTTATTCGAACAATAGAAAAATAGTGGGCGGGCAATGGCTTATATGGACAGGTTTTTCAATTTTGGGAGTCGGTATTCCGCTGACGGCAGTAGTAGAAGATGAATTTGCTATTATGGTAGTTGGCGGCGGCACAGCATTTTTAGGCGGAACAACTCTTTATACTTTCGGCGTTATCGATAGACGTAAGGAAAACCGTTACGGCGCGTTACTGCCCGACAGATTGCAAATTTCGCCTAACAAACTTGAATTTGTTTGGGCGTTTTGATAAAAAATAAAAAATGGTTGCGCGGGAGTTTTTGAATGAAAAATTTATTTTCATTTTTTCTTTTTTCTGGCGGGGCGGGTTTTCGGACTCGCCTTGCTTTTGTTTTCAATTTCGAATAATTTCAACCACGCCGGGCTGAATAATTTTACCTCTGACTATTTTACTGCTTTCAACGTTTTCGACAGCAATTATATCGCCTATTTTCCCCGCGCTCCTCGCCCGTCCCCAAATCGTTACTTTTACCATTCCTTCGCCGCTCGTCATTTTTATCGGAGTTCCAATCTCTATTACGGGTTTGGGCGCGACGTGTCTGTCGGTAATTACCGTTCCCGCGCGAATTACGCCGATTACCATATATTCGTCAAGTTTCGGCATTTCAAAAAGCGGCGTTCCCTGCAAAGCGGAAATATCGACGGTTTTCATTTCTAAAAATTGCGGCGCGAATCTGTCGTTTCTGCTTATGTCTCTTGCGGCTACGCAAATTTTAGCGACCACTTTTATTACGGCGTTCA
>WRFX01000226.1 GCA_009787445.1 Chitinivibrionia bacterium
GACGGTCCCCCCCCCCCCGAAATTCGCGGTATTGATTGTCGTTTTATTGTCGGTCGGTTTTTGTTTTGCCGCTAAAAAACCCGCTAAAATCATAGATTCGTATTGGTACGATGAAAACAAAACAGTTTTAGAAATCAACAATTTTGACGATTTTGTCGAATTTCAGCGGTTGCTTTTACAAAAAAGAGTTACATTCAAAGACAAAGAAGTCCATCTCAAAACAGATATTATTGTTTTTGACACTACTGACAGCGATACGTGGTCTCAAAAAATAAAACCGCGAGATTTTAACGAAAAAAAACATTTGTTTAAACTTAATGTTTTCTTCATTGCTCCCTATTTTAGAGGAAAATTTGACGGAAACGGGTATTACATCAGAGGATTGTATGGAAGACCTTTGTTTATTATAATAAAAAACGCCGTAATTCAAAATCTTAATATTTCTCATTCGTCGTTTTTTCCTGATATGTCTTATAATATAATTACATCTACAAGTATTGCGTTAATGAGTATAAATTCGACCATAAAAGACTGTAATGTCTCCGCTGATGTATATTCAGGTGGTGGCGGTGGTGGCGGTTTGGTTAATGTAACTCGTGGAACAACGATAAAAAACTGTTCGTTTAATGGAAACATAAAAGGCAGTAAATATACGGGCGGAATCACAGGCACTGCGAGAAAATCTTCAACATTAGACAACAATAAAGCGGCGGGTACCATAATCGGAAAAGCGCGAAAAACCGACGGTATTGCAGGAAAAATTACTCCAAACAGTACCGCTATAAACAATGAAGACAGCAGTAAAATCATAGAAAAAAGTCGTTTTACTTTCGGATTTGAAACAGGATATTCTTTTGGAATTGGAGATTATGGAATAAGCAATGTAGATAATCTCATATTTTCATCCGGAATAATGATAAATCGGCATTTTTCTCTTTCTCTCGCAACCGAATTACAAATGGCGACGGTAAAAAACACAAACGGGATAAAATATTCGTATTATGACGATGAATATTATGTTCTCGAAAAAGTAATCGAAAACGAAAAAGGGCTACCGAAAGACGATATTCTTTATAACGGTTCTTGGATAGCAATGCCGATATTTGTAAAACCGAGATTTTATTTGTCCGAAAAAACCGCCATATCGCCGTATATTGACGCGAACATTGGTATAATACTATGTTGGGATAATTATAAGTATGCGGTTGGAAAGAGTCCTTCTTATTGGGGCGGTTATTATCATAATACTGAATCTGAATTTTATTCGAGTTTTTATTTTAATCCGTCCTTTGGGGTTCAAATTAGATATTTTACCGTTTCACTCGGCTTAAAATGGTGGGGAGCAAAATACCAAAAATTGCTTCCCGGAGAAGACGGCTGGAATTTGGAAAATCTTATTGAAACATACGAACGCGGAGGTATAGTAAAAAAACCAAACGGCGCGATTTCGCTGAAAATCGGCGTAGATTTTTAATTTGCTCTTTGATTTTTTGAAATTATTTCGGCAATTTTTTAGATTTCAGATTTTGTAAAAGCGGCTTTGCTGTGGCGGGTCGCTTTTTTTTGTTCGGCGGCGATATGTGGCAGATAGTATTTTTATGAAAAAATAACGGTTGTTTTGAAATTTGGGAGAATTTTATGGAAGAATGGAGAGAAGAATTAGCCGAAATCAGGGCTATAATGGCGGAAAACGCAAAAAAAATGGCGGAAAATTCGGAAAATATGGCGGAAAATATGAAGGGTTTCGCCGAATTAAGAGAATTGCAGGAAGAAAACGCAAAAGGTTTTGCCGAGTTGAGAAAGCAAATCGGCGGAATAAACAAAAGCGCGGGAATGATTGCCGAAGAACAGGTATATAATTTTCTTGAACGCACTATGACTTTTGGCGGGCACCATTTTGACGTTATTCAACAAAACGTTCATTCCAAACGCTCACTTTCAAACGGAAAAAAGATAGAAGCCGAATACGACGTATTGCTGATAAACGACGTTTCGGTTTGTATAGTGGAAACAAAAAGTAGATTGCGCGAAGACGATATTAAGGACTTGACACAAGATAAAGCGTTAAAATTCAAGAACTTGTTTCCAATGTACGCTAATCATAAACTTTATTTGGGACTCGGCGCAATGAGTTTTGAAAAAGGCGTAAGAGAAGAAGCGAAAAAACTCGGTATCGGAATATTAAAACCCAAAGGCGATTTTGTAGAAGTTTATGACGACAATTTAAAAGTTTATTAAATAAAAAAAACGATATTTTTCAAAAAAATAAAATTTTACTTGCTTTTTATATACGGCAAAAAGTATATTCCCCCCGTCTGTTAAATAATAACACAAAGGAGAGTTAGTAGCTCAGCTGGTAGAGCAACGCCCTTTTAAGGCGTGGGTCGAGGGTTCGAACCCCTCCTGACTCATTTCCTTTTTTTAAAGATAGTCCGAATTATGAAATTAAATCATTTATTCAAAGAAGTAACAAACGAACTGAGAAAAAACTCGGTTTGCGTTTCGGGTATCGTCGAAAGCGTCGATTCTTTTTTAATTCACGCGCTTTTCAGCGACGACAAAGAGCGTTTGTGCGTCGTTTTGGCGCAAGACCAAAAAAGTTGCGAAAGAATTTGCAACGAATTAAATTCAATAGAAGCGGATTGCGCGAAAATTTTTCCGCAGGC
>WRFX01000227.1 GCA_009787445.1 Chitinivibrionia bacterium
GAATCGAAATTCATAGGTTTTGACAACCTCAAAGATTTAACTTACGACGTTTCCGACGGCGACAAGTGTCCGCATTGCGCAAACGCCTGCTCGCGTTCAATTATTAGATTTTCAAACGGCGCGGTATTCGTAACGGGTAACCGTTGCGAAAAAGGCGAAATAGACAACAGTCCCGAAACAAAGCCGAAATCGGACAAAGTTCCGGATATGATGCGGGAACGCGAGGCGATTCTCTTCAAAAATTACAACTCGGATTTTCCCGCAATACAAAAAAAAGGAAGCGTAGGAATTCCCGTAGTTTTGGATTTTTACGATTCGCTTCCGTTTTGGGGAACGCTTTTTGCGGCGCTCGGCTATAAAGTGGAACTTTCGGGACGAAGCAACGCGAAAATATTTGAAAAAGGACTTTCGACCGTTCCGTCCGACACTATATGTCTGCCCGCAAAAGTCGTTCACGGACATATCGCGCAACTTGTAGAAAAAGAGGTCGATAAAATATTTTTCCCGTCGATTTATAAAAACGTAAAAACAAATCCCACGGCGGACGAATCGTGGAACTGCGCGGTTTTAATGGGCTATCCCGAAGTCATACGGATTCAGGAAAAAAAGAATATGAAAAATTTGAAATTCATATCTCCCGCGTTCAAATGGACGTCCGCAAAATTGCGTGAAAAACAGATAATTAACTTTTTAATTCGCGATTTTAAGGAGAAAAAAGCGGACGCGCTTGAAGCGTTCGTGATAGCCGAAGAAAAATTTGCGGAATACAAAAGAAAATTACGTGAGCGCGGACGCGAAATATTGCAAAACCTTCGCGACGCCAAAAAATTCGGCGTTTTGCTTTCGGGAAGACCGTATCACGGCGATTCCTTTATAAATCACGGAGTAAGCGATATTTTTACGCAAAAAGGCGTCGCGGTTTTAGTAAACGAATGCTTTGATTTCGACAAAATTTCAGTGTCGGCGACGCGAATCGACACTTATAATCCTTTCCATACCCGAATGCTCGCCGCCGCAATCGCAGTTTGCGAAATAGCGGAGTTGGAATTGGTGCAACTAGTAAGTTTCGGCTGCGGACACGACGCGGTTTTGACCGACGAAATAGAGCGTATTTTGCGCGAAAAATCACAAAAAGCAATGCTTTCGCTTAAACTCGACGAAGGCGAAAACAAAGGACCGTTATCCATAAGAATAACATCTTTCGTAGAAACCATAAAAATAAGGCGAAAAGAAAAAAAACAGACAAAAAAACTCGGACTTCTTTCGCCGTACAGAACGATTTACCAAAAGAAAGACAGAAAACGAACTATTCTTATTCCAAATTTGTCGCCGTCGTTTTCAATACTTATGGAAGAGGCGTTAAAAGCGCAGGGATACGATACGCAAATATTGCCGATTGCGGATAAAGAGGCGATAGATTTGGGCAAAAAATTCGTCCATAACGATATATGTTTTCCCGCGCAGGTAAATATCGGCGAACATTTGCGATTTTTGCACGAAAATAAAAATGATAAATACGCGGTTATGCTTGCGAAAAACTGTCAGGATTGCCGCGCGGGACACTACGCCGCGCTTGCGAGAAAAGCGCTTGACGCGAACGGTTTTGAAAAGACGCCGATTTTGACAACCGATTTCAACGACGTCCGCAATATTCATCCGGGATTTAAAATAAATCAGATGAAATTTATGCTTTTTTCCGTAAAAGGAATGGGCTTAATAGACGCCGTCGACGATATGACCCGTAAATGCAGACCGTACGAAAAAGTTAAAGGAACCGCCGACAATTACAACAAAATATGGTGCAGAAAACTTTGCACGACCCTAAGACATAAAGGATTTTCTGCGTCGCTTCGACAGTTAAAACTTGCGATAAGCGCGTTTAATTCCATTGAAACCGAAAGAATTGTAAGAAAGCCGAGAGTCGGGATTATCGGCGAAATTCTTATAAATTATCACGAAACAGGCAATTACGGCATTGTAGAATATTTGGAAGCGCACGAAATAGAGGTAGTTTTACCAGCGTTGATAGAATTTTGGCGCCAAGACGTCGTAAATTTTAAGGTGATGAGCGACAGAGGGCATTCCCGTTTCCCCGTTTTCAGGCGTTTTATGGGATTCGCTTACGAAAAAGTATTTGATTCCGTAGTTAATCCGATAGAAAAAAGGATGAAAAAATTCAAATATTACGAGCCGCACTCCGACATTTCCGAAATGGCAAATTACGCGAAGGAAATAAGCGACATCGCTTTTCGCACAGGCGAAGGTTGGCTTATTCCGGGAGAAATAATTTCGTGGATAAAAAAGGGAATAAACGCGCATCTTATAGTTCAGCCGTTCGGGTGTCTGCCGAATCACATAACTGGACGCGGAGTCGCAAACGCCATTAAGGAAAAGTACGCAAAAACGACTATACAATCTTTGGATTTTGACCCCGACACGTCGCTTGCGAATATTCATAATCGTATGCAAATGATAATTTTGAACGCGAAGTGAAAAATATTGTTTAATCTTCAAGAAAAATTTAATAAAATTTGCTTTTACATAAAAGAATATATTATTTTAGGTTCAAGATAAGTTAGGCATAAATTATTTTATGTTAAACTTATGGAGGACAGAATGAAAAACAAGTATATAATTCGTTCGAGGATTTTGGAGTGG
>WRFX01000228.1 GCA_009787445.1 Chitinivibrionia bacterium
GAAAAGACGACAAGTTAAGTATTTTGGATGTAAAGGCGAAGGCAAATTTGGAAAACGGCGAAATAATCGATATTGAAATGCAGGCGCGAAACGTTCCCGAACTGCGTTCCCGAATTTCGTATTATTCTACGAAAATGCTTGTAGACCAAATTGGCAACGGCGGAGATTATACTGACATAAAGCCGGTAATTTCAATAATTATTGTCGGAGAAACTCTTATTCGCGAATCGGACAAATGCCATAATATATTTTTAATGTTGGAAAAGTGTGAGAAATTTCCGTTTAACGATTTGCAGGAAATACATATATTGGATTTGTCTCGAATAGAGAAAGAAGAAAATGAGACGCTTTCGGATTGGCTTACGTTTATAAATTCGGAAAGAGAGGAGGATTTTATGAGAGTAGCGGTGAAAAACAAGGCGATAAATACGGCGTTTGGAGAATTGAAGATATTGAGCGCTGATAAGAAACAAAGAGCGCGTTACGACGACAGGTTGAAATTGCAAAGAGATATTCGGTCGTTTGAAAATGCGGCAAGACAACAAGGAATGCAACAAGGAATGCAACAAGGAATGCAACAAGGCGGAGACGAAATATTTAATCTTTTGGAAAAAGGTTATTCCATTGAAGAAGCGAAGAAAATATTTTACTCAAATAAACAGCGAATCAATGCTTAAATTTTCAAAAGTACATTTTTTAACCGAAGGTAAGTTTTTATGTTTGAAGATTTAAGCAATAAATTAGAGGAAATAGTAAAAGGCATTCGCGGCGCCGACCGCATAACCGAAGAAAATATAAACGAGGCGATGCGCGAAGTAAAACGCGCACTTTTAGAAGCCGACGTAAATTTTAAGGTCGTCAAGGATTTTACCGCGAAAATAAAAGAAAAAGCGCTCGGAAAAGAAGTTATCGCAGGCGTAAATCCCGGACAAATGTTCATAAAAATAGTAAACGACGAATTGACCGCGATTTTGGGCGGCGCGGCGCGAAAAATAATCTTGCAGCAAAATAAAACGAACGCGATACTGATGGCGGGGCTTCAGGGTTCGGGAAAAACCACGCACGCGGCGAAACTCGCTCTGCATTTTCGTAAAACGGGGCATACTCCGCTGCTTGCCGCCTGCGATATTCATCGCCCAGCCGCGATAGACCAGTTGGAAACGCTGGGAAAATCGCTGAACATTCCCGTTTACAGCGAAAGAGGCGCTTCGGCGCAGACGATTGCGAAAAACGCGCTTGCCCAAGCCGAAAGAAATGGCAATTCGATAGTCATCGTCGATACCGCCGGACGTTTGCAGATAGACGAAGAGATGATGAACGAACTTAAACAGGTCAAAGAGATAGTAAATCCCGCAGAAGTGTTTTTCGTCGCGGACGCGATGACCGGACAGGAAGCGGTAAACGTCGCGAAAGAATTTCATAATCAGGTGAATTGCACGGGTATAATTTTATCGAAAATGGACGGCGACGCGAGAGGCGGCGCGGCTTTGTCGATTTTCAGCGTAACCGGCGTTCCCGTTTGCTATATCGGCGTAGGCGAAAAACCCGACGCGCTCGAACTTTTTTATCCAGAACGTCTGGCTTCAAGAATTTTGGGAATGGGAGACATAGTTTCGCTTGTGGAAAAAGCGCAGCAGGCGGTCGATATCGAAAGCGCAAGCGAACTGGAGAAAAAATTTAGAAAAAATCGCTTTACGCTGCAAGATTTTTTGGAACAGTTACGCCAAATTCAAAAAATGGGGTCGATAAAAGACCTTTTGGGAATGCTGCCCGGAATGGGAAAACAACTTTCTCAAATAAACGTCGACCCGAAACAGTTCAAGCATATCGAGGCGATTATCCTTTCGATGACGATGAAAGAACGCCTGAATCCCGACGTGATAAACGGAAGCAGACGTATGAGGATAGCCAAAGGAAGCGGGCGCAACGTTCAGGAAGTCAACAAACTGCTCAAACAGTTCGACGATATGAAAACGATGATGAAACAGATGGGCAAATTCGGCAAGGGCGGCGCAAAATTCGGCGCAATGCAGAATCAAATGAAAAAATTCGGTATTTAGGAGGGTTTATGGAAAATTGTTTGTTTTGTAAGATTATGGCGGGCGAAATCCCCTGTAAAAAAGTTTACGAAGACGAAAATTGCATGGCGTTTAACGATATTTCGCCGAAAGCGCCCGTGCATATCTTGCTTGTTCCGAAGGTTCACGTCGAAAACGTTCATTCGATTCGCGGCGAAGACGAAAAAATCGCAAAAGACCTTTTTTCTGCGGTTTCAAAAATAGTAAGGGAGCAAAATTTGGAAAAAAGCGGTTACAGATTGGTAATAAACAGCGGCGAAAACGGCGGACAAACCGTGTTTCATCTGCATATTCACATACTCGGCGGCGTAAAAATGGGCTGGAATCCCGTATAGTTTTGGCGAAATTTTTCATTTTTTCACTTTTTTTTCGTATTTCCCCCAAAACAAATATTATATTCTTCCCGAAAACTAACCCAAATTTGCCAAAAACAGGCAAAAAAGAATGAAAGGTAAAACGGTATGAAAAACAAAATTAAAAAAATTCAAAATAAATTCGCTATTTTGTTGTACACCGCATTATATTTTATTCTTATGAATAATAAGGTACGAGGAGACGGTACCCCCCCCCCCCCCCCC
>WRFX01000229.1 GCA_009787445.1 Chitinivibrionia bacterium
CGGAAGGAAGCAACGGTAAGCAATGTATTTGGTGTGCCGCGGAACACTCAACTCTTTCTTTGGTAAAAAATTATAACAAGTTCAAAAAAAATGTTTTTTCCGTTTTTCCCCGCATACAAAAATTATTTTTATGTTACCACAAAATGTGAAATGTCGGATTTTCCGCATTTCATCATTATAATTTTTATTAAAACTGCGCAAGTAGCAAAACCTCCTTTATAGGTTGTTCTGCCTACTTGCTACTTGTTGCTAAATCAATGATGGGGCATTTCACATTTTGTGGTAAAAATATGATTATGGGCAGAGCAGCCGTCTTCGGTTGCTTCCCGAAATTTTTTATTAAGGAGGTTTTTATGAAAAAACTTGGTTTTATCAAGTATGTCGTTTTTGCGGCGCTGGTTTTATTGTTCGTTACGGGATGTAGCGAAGAAGATGAAGTGAAAGTGGATTATAGCGGACATCCAATAATAGGAACTTGGAATTATCAAACTCAACGTACAAGATTCTCTACTTCATTTAGAGAAAACGGTAATGGTTATGAAATAGGGATGTATTCTGGCGGTGAGGGTGGTGGTACAACGATTGATTCGCATTCGTTCACTTATAGAATAGAAAACAATTTATTGAAATGCGACTTTATTATAGGAACAGGAACAAAAACAAGCCATTATATGACTTTTTCAAAAGATTTCGACACGTTGTTTTTAGGAAAAGAGTATGAGTTGGTAAGAAAACAATAAAGGTCTTCGTTGATGTAAATATTTCGTGGAATTTGACGAATGAAGCGGGACGTTTCCCCGCAAATAAAGTTTTTGTTGTGCGGCGTGTTTGGACGCGTCGGTGTGGGACGTCCCATTTTTTGTTTTGCGGCAAATAGTATTTTTATTTCGGTTTAATAAGTGAAAAAGGAGAAAATTATGCAATTTGTAGTTGAAATACCGAATGTACGCGCGGATTTCGGTCTTTCGGTGCTGAAAACGCTTTCTTTTGTAAAAAAAGCAACCCCTGTTTCAAAAAAAGAAAACGCCATAATCGAAGATTTGGAAATATCCGCCAAAGAAGTCCGTTCGCACAGACAAGGAAGAATAAAATTGAAGACGGCAAGAGAATTGCTTGATGAGTTATGAAGTCATTGTTACTAAACGCTTTGAAAGAGAATTGAAGCGGCTTTTGAAAAAATACAAATCGCTAAAATTCGAATATGCAAAGTTAATAGACAACATTGAAAAAGATAGTTGTTTCGGCGAGGCGATTGGCAATAATTGTTACAAAATCCGTGTAAAAATAGCAAGTAAACAAAAAGGTAAAAGCGGCGGCGCCAGAGTCATTTCCTTTGTTTATACACCAAAAGAAAAAGTTTATTTACTTGCGATTTATGATAAATCGGATATTAGTAATATGGGAGAAAACGTTATTGATTCACGAATTAGCGAATTGGAATTATAAATTTTTAGCAAAAAAAGCAGGCGGGTTTATCGGTATTCGGCAAATAGTATTTTTATGTTAAATTTATTACAAGGAAAGCAAATATGAATTTAATTGCAAACGAAATAAAAGAAGACATTGAAATATTAAAAAAAATTATTCTTGAAAATATTCCAACCGAACAGATTTGGATATTCGGTTCCTATGCTTACGGAACTCCGAACAAAAATTCGGATATCGACGTTTGCGTAGTAATGAAAGATTTTTCTACTATGAGAGAATTGGACGCAATGGTTGCGGTTGATGTCGCAAGATACAAAATAATTCATAGACCGCTTGACATATTGGTCGTAAAATCGGAAAAATTTAAGAAGAGAAAAGAAATTCCTACGATTGAAAGAAAAATTGTTCGCGAAGGAATAAAAATATATGGTTGATTTCGCATTGGACAGAGAAGAAGAAGTTTGCCAATGGTTTGCTTTGGCAAAGCAGGATTTGGATATTGCGAAACATTTATATAAAACGTTTCATCCTACTCCCGACGAACCGATTTGTTTTCATTGTCAGCAATCAGCGGAAAAATATTTTAAAGGATTTTTAGTAATAAACAACATAGAACCGCCGAAAACGCACGATTTACTTGAATTGCTTGAATTATGCGAAAGAATATCGACCGACTTTTCAGAGTTTAGATTAAAATCGTCTGTTTTGTCAAGATACGGGGTTGCGCCGCGTTATCCTAACGGATATGATTTCACCGAAGACGATATAAAACTTGTATTAAAATATGCGGAAGAAATAAAAATATTCATTACGCAAAAAACGAATCGGAACTGAAAATCACGGTTCCTTTTTTGTTTTTCGGCAAATAGTATTTTTATTATTGTAAAAAGGAGAAAAAATGAGCAAAAAAGAAAACTTTGAAGATACCCTGCCTAAAATTCTGCCGCCAAAAAACGACATAGTATTCAAAATGCTTTTCGGCGATGAGAAAAACGTAAACATCTTAACAGAATTTCTCGAAGCGGTTTTGGAAAAGAAAATCAACGAAGTTCAAATACTTAACCCGATAAATAAACAAAGCAGAAAAGACGACAAGTTAAGTATTTTGGATGTAAAGGCGAAGGCAAATTTGGAAAACGGCGAAATAATCGATATTGAAATGCAGGCGCGAAACGTTCCCG
>WRFX01000230.1 GCA_009787445.1 Chitinivibrionia bacterium
AGCAGCGGTATGAATACCGACGTATGCAACTATATGTTCGGAAGTATTTTGGTAATGAGTAAAAACGACGTAACGCTATCCGTAATACTCGCCGCGGTTGTGCTGACAATGTTCGTATTATTCTACAACAAAATATTCGCGGTTACGTTCGATGAAAATTTTGCAAAAGCCACAGGCGTAAAAACGCAACTTTATAATATGCTTATCGCTTTTCTAACGGCGATTACGATTGTTCTGGGTATGAGAATGATGGGCGCGCTGCTTATTTCAGCCCTTATTATTTTTCCTGCGCTGACTTCAATGCGGCTTTGCAAGAGGTTTATGAGCGTAACGGTATGCTCGGCTGTCGTATCGGTCGTTTGTTTTTTTACGGGCGTAGTGATTTCTTACGTCAAAGCCGTACCGACAGGAGCCAGCGTCGTAATGGTAAATATTGCGGCGTTTTTTCTGTTTTGGACGGCTAACTGTCTTAAAGGGAGGTTTATAAAATGAAGATAATGTTTTTAATGTTATTTATACTTGCACTATTCGGCTGCAAAGACGCCGCGAATAAAAATTTAGCGACGATAACCGACGGCGGCGTTGAAATCGGCGAAAACGGCGCAAACGATAAAACCGTAACGGCGCAAATTAACGACGTCGTTCAAATCAGGGAGAAAATGTTTATCGCNCAAACTAACGACATTTACGTCAACAAAAAAGATTACCTCGGTAAAACGATAAAATACGAGGGNNTTTTCAAGACNACCGTTTGGGAAACGGGCGGGAAAGAATACTGCAACGTAGTAAGATTCGGTCCCGGCTGCTGCGGTTTCGACGCCCCCGTCGGTTTCGAGGTAGATTGGAACAAGGATTACCCAAAAGAAAACGACTGGGTTGAAGCGGTCGGCGTTCTTGAAGAGTACAGAGACAATAAAGGATATAAATACCTTCGTCTCGCGCTGACTTCGCTGAACGTTTTAGATAAACGGGGAGAAGAGAAAGTCGTAAAGTAAAACGTGCGGAAAAAATGCTAAAAATAAAAATTATTTCTATATTGCGTTCGCGAAAATATTATTTTTCCCATACCACAAATAATGAGTTGCGGAAATATCGGTATTTCTGCGACCATGGCTCTTTAATAATTTTATCACGCGATGATTACAGCATCAACCTTTCCACGAGGTTGTTCTGTCTTCTCTGTAATCCTCGCGTAAAGTATTTTTGCGTTTTTTGTAAAAATAAGGACTATGGGCTATACTCATTATTTGTGGTGAATTTTGAATATTGGCAGGGCGACCTCTTTTCGTTCGACGTTTCGCGTCGCGCCTTCCAACGTTAATATTATTCGCCGACAAAGGAGTTTACGCGTAAAATCGCAAATTATTCGGTTTTAATTTTTCAGAAACGGAACGAAAAAAGTTAAATAATTTAGTCGAAAGAAGGTTGATTATGAGAAATTTTCTCAAAACAATGGCGGTAGTTGGCTTGTTGTGCGCAACAAGTTTCGCGCAAGAAAACGCGCAGGAAAGATATGAACATTACAAAAAGATGAAAAACGTCGGAACAGGATTGATTCTCGGCGGTGTGGCAGTAGGTACAACAGGCGTTATAACATCCGTTATTCACGCATTAGACGCAGTAGATAAAGGTACTTATATGGAGTATTTCAACCTTTATGGTACTACCCTTTACTACGAATATGACGGTAAAAGATATTACTCGAAAACCGACCTTGATGCTGCTGTAGATGACGTGGTAAATCCGATATTGGCAAAAAGCGCAGTATGGATGATTGTAGGAAACATTGGATATACCGCAATGATAGCGGGTATTCCCATAAGAATCGTCGGAAGAGTAAAAGCGAACGAATGGAAAAGCAAATTGCCGTCGGCGGTATATATTTCTCCGAACAGCGTAAAATTAACGTGGAAATTTTAGGTTTTTAAGTTGTTATTGCAAGATAACGGTTATGCAGACATTTCGGTGTTTGCATAATTTTTTCACCCACAAAACTGCCCGACAGCCGCGACCGCGCAAACCGCCGCAAGTTCCGTGCGAAGCCGATATTTCCCCAAACAAAATTTAATCGAATTTTGAGAAAGCAAATCTGTTTCGTCTTGCGAAAAACCGGAAGGCGAACCCACAAAAATACAAATCGATTTCGGCATTTTGTCTTTTTTAATAATATCAAAAATCGGCTTCCCGTCAAAATCCGCGAGTAAATTTAATTCGCAATCGCTCGTAAATTTTGCTGACTCAACGGGATTTTCAAGAACAGTTGCGTACGGATTAAGCGATTGCTTTATCGACGAAATAATTTTTCGCCGGCATCTCTGCGCCGTCTTCTCCCAGCGAGCGTCCAAATAATTTTTCTGACATCTTTGGGTTATTAACGGAACGATTTTTTTTACTCCCAGCGGCGCAAGCGTTTCGCAAATATCTTCCAATTTTTCTTTTTCGGGCATTCCGACGGCAAGCGTAATTTCGCAGGAAAGGGGTTTGTAAAATTTTGAGGAAATTATTTCGCATAACGCGCTGTCTCTTTTCATTTTGACGATTTTACT
>WRFX01000231.1 GCA_009787445.1 Chitinivibrionia bacterium
GACTACCCTCTCGTACCTTATTATTCATAAGAATAAAATATAATGCGGTGCACAACAAAGATGTACAAAAATCTTTAAAATTGCGAATTTTGTTTTTCATACCGTATTTACCTTTCATTCTTTTTTGCCGCGTTTTTGGCAAGTTTGTATTAAATTTTGGAAGTAAAATAATATTTGTCGCAAAGGAAAATACGAAAAAAACCATAAAAATTCTAAAAATTCTCCAACTTTTTCAAAACAATTCGCGTTTTTGCGTCGAAATTACCTGTTTGCCCGAAATATATTTGTGGTTCATCAGTCCGCCGAATTTGCACAATAATTCATAACCGATTGTTTTGGCGTTTATCGCAAGTTCGTCGATTCCTATTATATAAACGTCATCGCCGACGCAAATATGCGTTTTGTTTCCTATATCTACCATAATATAATCCATAGTAACGCGCCCGACTATCGGATATTTTTCGCCTTTTATCTCCACAAACGCAGTTTTCGTAATCGCTCGCGGAAATCCGTCGGCGTAACCTATCGAAACCGTCGCGATTTTAGTGTCTCGCGGCGCTGTCCAAATATGCCCGTAACTCACGCCTTCGCCCTTTTTTATTTCTCTTATGCCGCTTATTTTCGAGATGATTTTTACCGCCTCGCCAACTTTTATTTCTGGGTCTCTCAACGGGTCTGGACGACAGCCGTAAAGCAAAATTCCCGGACGTATAAATTCGTTTTCGGCGACGGTAGAATAAACGCACGCGCCGCTGTTTGACGAATGAATCGTGTTAAAATTAAATCCCGCGTGCCGCAAAACCGAAATCGCGTTTTTAAACTTATTTTGCTGCAAAAAAACGCTGTTTCTGTTTTCGTTATCCGACGAATGATAATGCGTATAAACTCCCGAAATCACGGGAATCAATTCCTTAATGCTCTGTAAAATTTTGCTGTCGCTAAACAAATCTTCGCACATAATTCCGTCGCGGCGCATTCCCGTATCGACGTTTAGATGCCAGCGCAAATTATATGTGCCGTAATTTCGTTTTATAACGGATATTTGCGTATAATCCACAAGCGAAAGCGTAATTTTATATTGCGCGGCGATATTGAAAAAATTTTCGCCCGTATTTCCGAGAACCAAAATATCGCCCGTAATTCCGTTTTCGCGCAGAAAAACCGCCTCGTCGACTCGCGCGACGGCAAACCAAACCACGCCCGCGTCCTGCAACGTTTTGGAAACAACTTTCGCGCCGAGTCCGTAAGAATTGTCCTTAACCACCGCGATAACCTGTTCGACGTTTTTACGCGCGCGTTTGCAAATTTCAAGCAAGTTTTTCTTGATTCGGTCTAAATCAACTTCCATTTCATTCATAATTTTTCCTTAATTTTGGCGTTATTTATATTAAAATACTAATTTTCAATATGAAAATGAAGCGTTATTGTAAAAATTTTAATAAGATATTGAAATATGTCCGTAACAATACTTATTTTTAAGTAGTCAAATAGGAAGAAACGGGAAACATAAACAAGATAAAAAGAGGTGATTTATGAAAATGAATATTTCGATACCGTTGCGGACGCGAATCGTTTCTCAAGAACCGCGTGAAATAAGAGTCGTTAATATTTTGATAAAAAAGGACGGCGCTTCGCTTCGTTTTGTTCCTGAAAAGTTAAAAACCAAAGAAGTTTGCAAAATGGCGATAGAAAAAGACGGGCGTTCTCTAAAATATGTTCCCGAAGCGTTGCAAACGGACGAATTGTGCAATATTGCGGTAGAAAACAATGCGGAAGCGATACGTTTTGTTCCCGAAAATTTGCGAAGCGAAAAAATTTGCAGAATAGCGATGCGGCACAGCAGAAAATTTTGGGAATATGTCCCCGAAAATTTGAAAAAAACTTGGGGCGAGAATTGAAAATTAGGCAAATCCGCAAAAGATTTGCCTAAAATTTATTTTGTAGCGGCGTTTTGATAAAATTAAAAACTCCACACTAATTTTACGCCGTTTGGAGAAAGATATAAGTCCGTCAGCATATCGTTTTTATATTCTTTCGCTTTTACTCTTCCGACGATTCTTATGGGAATACCCGCCGTAAATGCGCCAGACCCAAGAAACGACACTATAAGTCCGGTAGCATATTGCCCCTCGCCGCCTTTTCTTATTCCATTTGGGGAATAAATGTCGATGGCTCCCGTCATCACAACCGAGCCGGTAATACTTACGACCAATCCGCCGATAATAAGTCCCGTTCCGATTTTTTTCATTTTGTTGTAACGTTCATACTGAAATTTCGCGTTTTCTTGCGATTGAACTTCAAGATTTACTTCTTGCGCGAAACTGCTTGCACACAACACAACTACCGCCGCCATTGCTTTGAGAAAATTTCTCATAAAAAAACTCCTTTTGTTAATTTTTTTGAAAATACCATACTGAAAAAACGCGACAAAAAATCGCGTTCTTCTCTTGAAAAACGTGAAAAAGAAAGATATGTTAAGCGTATATTTTCATAATTTAAACCGCTAATTCGCGGGGGGGGG